>JBILOV010000222.1:0-3909 GCA_044374335.1 Bacteroidia bacterium
TTTCGGTTGAGTTTGCTTCCTCTCGTGTTTTAATATTTAAAACACCAACATTTAGTACATTTAATTGAGCAAACGCTTTTACATACTCTTCTCCAACTTCTTCCGGAATACTTGATGCGGTAGTAATTATTTCAAATCGAGATTCATTATTTTTTATAGATTCGGTAGTAATTCGTTTTAAAATTCCTTTCTCAAAAAATTTTAAATTTCTTTTTAAGTCTGCTTCACTTTCCGAAAAACTTCCTCTATCTACTGAGCCACCTATTATGACTAATTTACCTTTTGGATTACTCATTTTTAAAAAATTTATATGACAAATTTAACTTTCTAGTCTTTATAATTTAACTTAACCAAATTATATTTTAACTTTATTTTAAACAGAAATCAATTTATTTGAAAAAAAACTTTAAATTGAGAAAAATTACAGGTATCATGAAAATTATTGAAATTAAAACCCTCCGCGGCCCAAACTATTGGTCTAATTTTAGAAAAAAGCTAATTGTAATGAAGCTTGATATTGAACAATTAGAAGAGTTGCCAACAAATAAAATAGATGGTTTTGCAAATCGTTTAGAAAAGCTTATTCCGTCAATGGTTAAACACAGATGCTCTAAGGATTATGCCGGAGGTTTTTTTGAACGTGTAAAGGAAGGTACTTGGATGGGTCATGTAGTGGAGCATATTGCTTTAGAAATACAAACTTTAGCAGGGATGGAATGTGGTTTTGGTCGCACCAGAGGCACAGGTGCACCAGGAATGTATCATGTGGTTTTTTCGTATATGGAAGAAAATGTTGGAACCTATGCAGCAAAAGCATCTGTAAAAATAGCCGAAGCATTAGTTGATGGAACTGATTATGATTTAGATGCAGATATAAAATTGATGCGTCAAATGCGTGAAAAATCACGTTTTGGGCCAAGTACCGGAAGTATAGTTGATGAAGCTGTTGCTAGAGATATACCTTTTATTCGTTTAAATAGTGAGTCGTTGGTGCAATTAGGTTATGGAAAAAACCAAGTTCGGTTTCGTGCAACTATGACCGATAAAACATCTTCTATTGCTGTAGATTTAGCCAGCAATAAAGATGAAACCAAAAAAATGTTGCAAGAGGCGGCTATACCGGTTGCAAAAGGAATGTGTATAATGTACGAATCGGAAGTTGAAGATGTAATTGCAAAAGTTGGCTTTCCGTTAGTATTTAAACCGTTAGATGGTAATCATGGTAAAGGAGCGTCTATAAATGTAAAAACAGTAGAAGAAGCAAAAGCAGCTTTTGAACATGCTAAAAAATATTCACGTAAAATTATTGTAGAAAAATTTATTACCGGTTTTGATTTTAGAATCTTAGTCATTAATAATCGTTTTATTGCTGCTGCCTTAAGAGAACCAGCTCATGTTATTGGAGATGGAGTTTCAACAATTCAACAATTAATTGATGTTGAAAATAAAGATCCACGCAGAGGTTACGGACATGAAAATGTATTAACTGAAATTAGTATTGATAGAGAAACTGATGAGCAACTTGCTAAATATAATTACACTCTTAGCACTATTTTAAAAAAGGGAGAACAATGTTATTTAAAAGGAACGGCTAATTTAAGCACAGGAGGCACTTCAACCGATGTAACAGATATTGTTCATCCTCATAATATATTTATTTGTGAGCGCATTTCGCGTGTTATCGGATTAGATATTTGTGGTATTGATATTATGGCAACTAATTTGAGCGAGCCATTAGAAGTTACTGGTGGTGTTGTTTTAGAAGTGAATGCAGCTCCAGGTTTTAGAATGCATTTAGCACCAGCAAATGGATTGCCTCGTAATGTAGCTGCTCCTGTAATTGATATGTTGTATCCTACTGGCAAATCATGTCGTATACCCATTATTGCAGTTACTGGTACAAATGGTAAAACAACCACAACGCGTTTAATTGCACACATTGTTAAAAATAACGGTTTCCGAGTTGGCTTTACAACCTCTGATGGTATTTACGTGCAAAACTCTATGTTAACAAAAGGAGATACAACGGGCCCAGTAAGTGCCGAGTTTATTTTAAAAGATCCTACTGTTGAATTTGCAGTTTTAGAAACAGCACGTGGTGGTATTTTACGGTCAGGTTTAGGTTTTGGTAAATGTGATGTAGCTGTTGTAACTAATATTCAGGAAGACCATATGGGTTTATCGGATATTAATACATTAAAAGATATGGCTAATGTTAAAGGTGTTGTTGCCAGAGCTGTAAAACGCGATGGTTACGCAGTTTTAAATGCAGATAATGAACATTGTGTTTCTATTTCTAAAACCACGGATTGTAAAATAGCTTATTTTAGTTTAGATGAAAATAATCCTGTAATTGTAGAGCATTGCAAGAAAAACGGAATTGCTGCCATTTATGAAAATGGTTATATCACTATTAAAAAAGGTGATTGGAAATTTAGAGTTGAAAAAGCATCTCATGTTCCATTAACATTTGGAGGCAAAGTAACATTTAATATTTATAATGTTTTAGCGGCAACATTAGCGTCATACGTTTACGGTTTTACAATTGAAGATATTAAAATGAGTTTAGAAACATTTATTCCTTCGGCAGCGCAAACACCAGGACGAATGAATATTTTTGATTTTAAAGAATATAAAGTGATGATTGATTTTGCTCATAATGCCGATGGATTTAGAGGTATTAAAGAGTTTTTATCAACCATTGATTCGCCGCTTAAAATAGGAATTATTACTGGTACTGGTGATAGAAGAGATGATGATATTAGAGATATGGGAAGAATTTCGGCGCAAATGTTTGATCATATTATTATTCGTCAGGATAAGTTTTTAAGAGGTCGACAAGCAGATGATATTGTGAAATTATTAGTAGAAGGAATTCAAGAACAAAATCCAAATCAATCTTACGAATATATTCCTAAAGAAGTGGAGGCTTTAAAACATGCCTTATCATTAGCAAAACCAGGAACATTTATTACAGCTTTAAGTGATGTGATTGATAATGCAATTGAGGTTGTTCAATCTTATTTAGATAAAGAAAGAGGAGTTTAATTTAAAAGAAAACTAACATGTCAAAAACAAAAATTACAATAAATAATAACGGCTCAATAAAATTAGAAGGTGACTTTGAAATTGTTGACAGAACAGGAAATAATTATGATTTAGGTGGAAGAGAAATTGTTTCGCTTTGTCGTTGTGGTCTTTCAAAAAATAAACCTTTTTGCGATGGCGCCCATAATGGTAATTTTGACCATGAAGCAACTGCTTTTGCACTTCCTCCAAAGAAATAGTTATTTAATGATAACTATCAACTTTAACAAGTTGTAATATCATATTTTATTTGAGGCACTATCTTTAATTTAGGGTTCTAAAAAAATAAAATATGGATCATTTTGGAGACAGAGTAGTTACATTTTTAAAAAATGCAGCTACAAATTTAGAAGAATTACAAGTGCAAACCGCTTTAGGTAAGGCTGAACTTTCTGATAAGTTTGAGGATATTAAAAAAGATGCTAAAAAAAGTGTTCAGAATTTAAAATCAGAAGTAAATGCTTTTGTAGATGATAGGAAAGAAACTTATAATCATTTGAAAGCAAAATTAGAGCATTTAGAATTGCAATTGGCACTTGGAAAAGCTGATACAATGGATGAAATTCGTGAACAAAAAAAGAAGTTATCTCATGCTATTCAAGATGTAAAAAGAGTATTAGCTAAGGATTAACTTAGTTAATATTCTTAATCTTTTTTCAACCATCCGGTGATGCTCATGCGCCTTTGTTGTGTTATTAAGACCTCATGCGCTAATTCATTGCTTTTAAAAAAAACAGTTTTGCCCTGAGTTGGCGAAATTTCTTGATTATTATTTAATTGGTGAATTAATAAATTACCTCCATCTTCTTCTTTCCAATCGTT
>JBILOV010000223.1:0-3905 GCA_044374335.1 Bacteroidia bacterium
AGTTTGAAGGTTGAATTTTTTCTGCAATTAAATTATTACTGTTGTCATAGAATCTGAAACGGTAATTTGTTGCTCCACTTACAGTATGACAAGTAGTATATGAATTTAAATTTGTATAGCTATTTCCGCAAGGAACAGTCGTTTTTGGGGCATTAAAAGTTATAGTACAAGAATTATTGCTTTCGGGACCAAATCCAAGACCTTTATCAACTGAAACAGTCCATTTATAGGTTGTATTATATTTTAAGCCGCTAACTGTATTGAAGTGTATATATATTGAAGGTTGAATTTTTTCTGCAATTAAATTATTGCCATTGTCGTAAAATCTAAATCGATAATTTATTGCACCAGAAATAGACTGACAAGTGGAATAACTATTTAAATTTTGTTAAGACTTACCGCATGGTACGAAAGAAACTTGGCAAATATAAGGTACTGTTACGGTTTGAGTATTGGTAGCTATACAACTGGTTGCATCCGTTGCGGTAACTGTGAATGTTGTATTAACAAAAGGAATAACAGTTTGACTTGCTCCATTCAAATTACCAGGCATCCAGTTATAGGTAAATATTCCTACTCCTCCTGTAGCGTTTGCTGAAAGTGAAGCCGTATTTCCACCACAAATTGTTGTACTAGATCCAGTAGTTAAAGTAATAGCAGATGGTTGACTAATTGTAAAAGTGGCAGAGGTAGAATTTAAACAATCATTAGTTGCAACACAAGTATATAAACCAGCTGATAAGTTATTCGCGGTTGCAGATGATCCGCCAATAGGAGACCAAGAATATGAAAAATTGAAACCACCGCTAGCAGAAATCGTTGCTGATCCATTACTTAGTCCGTTGCATGTAACGTTATTTTGTAAAGAAGACACCGATACCGTTGAACAAGACATTAATAGTCTTGTAACTCTTCCTATTCCAATTCCATCATAATTTGTAAATAGTCCACCGGTAATCAACTTATTATCTGCTTGAAAACTTGTCGAATAGATGGTATTATTTGCTCCGGACGTAGGTTTAAATGTATTATCGATACTTCCATTTGTATTTAATCTGGCAATATGATTACATATAGTTCCATTGTAGGATGTAAATTCGCCAGCAATAATAATTTTTCCATCCGATTGTAAATTGATTGTATTAACTGTGTTGTTAGGCCCAGTTCCAATTTTAAACGTTGTATCAATTGAACCATTTGATTTTACTCTGGCAATATTTTTCATAGTGGTTCCATTGTATGATGTAAATAGACCTCCAATTATAATCATGCCGTCACTTTGAATTTTACATGCTCTTAAAGCTGTTGCGGAATTAGTAGGAGAACTTGTAACACCTGTGCCTACATTAAACGTTGCATCAACGCTTCCTGAAGATGTAATTCTAACAAGTCCATTTTTACTTCCACCATTAAAAGTTGTGAATGCTCCACCTACAATAATGTTTTGATCAGCTTGAATGGCAATAGAATAAATCGTATTATTTGCAGATGTTGACGGATTAAAAGTGGCGTCAAACGTACCGTTAGTATTTACACGATTTATTCTATTAATAAAAGTTGTCCCATATTTTGTGTGACCTCCGGCTATAATTATTTTACCATCAGATTGCTGTGCAGCATCATATACTGTATTATTTGGACCATTTCCGGGATTAAAAGTAGTGCTTGACTCTAGCGAACCAGTTGAACTAATTCTGGCTATTCCTTTACGATTGCTTCCATTACATTTATTAAAATTACCAACTACTATAATATTTCCGTCGGGCTGAATTAATATTTTATTTACGGTATTATCGAAACCTGAATTAAAAGTTGCGTCTAATGTTCCGGATGTTGTAATTCTAGCGATATTTGTTAAAGTGGAATTGGTATTATAAGTTGTAAAACTGCCGCCTAAAATAATTTTACCATCAGTTTGAATTTGCGTTGTTAGAACTGAACCGCTTGATACCCCTAAACCACCCGTATTAAAAGTAGGATCTAGTTTACCGGTTTGCGCTTCAGTATTTTGATTTAATATAAATAAGGAAAGTAAAAAGATTGAAAAATATTTTTTTGAATATTTTAGTTTAAGTTTTTCTAAGTATCCAGAAATTTCATCTTTAGATGTATAAATTGCAGAGGTGCGA
Source organism: Bacteroidia bacterium (assembly GCA_044374335.1). Classification (GTDB taxonomy): domain Bacteria; phylum Bacteroidota; class Bacteroidia; order B-17B0; family Aurantibacillaceae; genus UBA4416. The sequence continues at coordinate 2,130 of JBILOV010000223.1, forward strand.
TACTGATTTATATCTTTCAACGTTTTTTGAATGTTATAAGATTCTTTTTTTTTCGTGAAGTATTTTAATGTTCCGATATTCATTACAGTAGTTGCTTTCATGCTTTGTAATTTAAAGTTTAATAATGTCTACAAAGTAAATTCGAGAACACTTTTTTTTAAATCATATTCAGCATAGCAACAAATGATGTGCGGCATTATATAGCATTTAAAACATTATTTGAGATAATGCTTTAAATTTATTATCACTTTGAGATTAGACACTTTACTATTAAAAAAACACTAAATCAACAATAAAATAATTTGTTTTAACTAATAATAGGAATGATTAATTAACTAAAATTTACTAAAGTTTATCTTTCAAATATTTAGCAGTATAACTTATTTTATTTTTAGAAATAATTTCTGGTGTACCTTCTGCAACTATATTTCCACCTTCTTCACCGCCTTCAGGACCAATATCTATAATCCAATCTGCACATTTAATCACATCTAAATTGTGTTCAATCACAACAATCGAATGCCCTCTATCAATTAAAGCATTAAAGGACTTTAATAATTTAGCTACATCATGAAAATGCAAGCCAGTAGTTGGTTCGTCAAATATAAATAAGGTTTGGGTTGTTGAACTTCCGCCAATTAAAAATGTAGCTAATTTAATACGCTGCGCCTCGCCACCACTTAAAGTACTAGATGATTGACCTAATTGTACATAACCTAAACCAACTTCTTGTAAAGGCTTCAATCGTTCAATAATGCGTTTGCAGACTCTTTCAGTTTCATCCTGACTAAAATAAATAACGGCATCATCAATCGTCATTTCTAAAACATCCGAAATTGATTTACCTTTATATAAAATTTCTAAAGTTTCTGCTTTAAATCGTTTGCTATTGCAAGCTTCGCATGGTAACGAAATATCAGCCATAAACTGCATTTCCACTGTAATTGATCCTTCTCCTTGACAAATTTCGCATCTACCACCATCTACATTAAATGAAAAATGAGAAGGTTTGTAGTTTCTGACTTTTGCTAAAGCTTGTTCCGAAAATAAATTTCTAATTTCATCATAAGCTTTTGTGTAAGTAACTGGATTACTGCGTGATGACTTACCAATAGGGTTTTGGTCAATAAACTCAACGTGCTGTATTTGTTTTAAACTGCCAGATATTTTATCGCTCTTTGCATTGGCGAAATAACCTTCTAAATATTTTTTTACGTTAGGGTACAAAACTTTTTTAACGAGTGTTGATTTCCCAGAACCACTAACTCCAGTTACACAACACAACGAATTTAAAGGAAATTTAACTGAAACATTTTTTAAATTATTTTCGTTGGCATTATTTACCTCAATAAACTCTTTCCATTTACGACGCACTTTAGGAACCTCAATTTGTAATTTATGAGTTAGATATTTAGCCGTAAAACTTTTAGAATCTTTTAATAATTCCTGATGATTCCCTTGAAATACTAATTCTCCACCATTTGTTCCTGCCTCCGGACCAATATCTATTAACTGATCAGCGGCATTCATAATTTCTTCGTCGTGCTCTACAACAATAACGGTATTACCTTGCGCTTTTAATGATTTTAATACACCAATTAAACGTTCGGTATCTCTTGAATGTAAACCAATACTTGGCTCATCTAAAATATATAAACTCCCCACTAAACTACTTCCTAATGAGGTTGCTAAATTTATACGCTGACTTTCACCGCCACTTAACGTATTAGCAACACGGTTTAAACTTAAATAACCTAAACCAACATCTAATAAAAA
>JBILOV010000224.1:0-3903 GCA_044374335.1 Bacteroidia bacterium
GCTGTATTTCAAGTTTTTGGGCTAATACTTTATCCGAATCAATTTTTGAAAACTCAAAGCTTATTATTTCATTTTTTGTTTTTCTTATCAGTTATTATTGCTTTAAAAAGGATAAAGATTATTTTTTAAACACACTTATTAAATTAGCCATACTGATTGTAGCTATTGAATTTTTACTAGTGTTATATCAACTCAGTTTTCTAAAATCATTCAATAAAGAAGAACTTTATCAGGTTTATGGAGCCAACTCGCATAAAAATTTGCTGTCAAGTTTTCTGTTTATTAACCTCTTTTTTTTAGTATTAGGAATAGCAAGAATGAAAAAGATATGGAAAAACCTTTCCATTATCTGTGTCTTATTAAATTTAGCAATCATTGCCTTATTGCAAACTAAAGCTGTTTGGATTGCATTAGTTCTTTCAGGATTTTTAATTGTACTACTTATATTATGTAAACGATTAAAATGGAAGTTAAATTTAAAATGGTCAATTATTACTAGCATAGTAATAATCAATCTGTTTTTTATTTTTATTCAACCGCAAATTATAAAAAAGGGATTGGCTTATAATGAAATAACAGCTATAGAAAGTAATACCGCAAATAAAAAAGAATTAGATAATGAGCGCTTGCAACTATGGGACAAAACCTATTATTTGATAAAGCAACATCCATTGCTTGGCGTGGGAATGGGAAACTGGCAAATTCATTTTCCTGACGCTACTTTAAATGGGATGTATCGGGCCGAAGATTTAAATTATACGTTTCAACGACCTCATAATGATATACTTTGGATTATTGCCGAAACTGGATTTATTGGATTTAATCTGTTTTTAATTTTTATCGTGACGTTGCTTGCATTTATATTACATACAACAAAAATAATGTCCACAAAAAAAAGTAACTACCTTGAATCTTTAGTTTGCATCATTTTCATCATTGGCTTTTATACTACTGCCTTTTTTGATTTTCCAAAAGAACGCATTGAACATCTCATTTGGATTAATATCATCTTCGGATTTACTTATTATTTAATCAAAGAAAATAATGAATTAAAATTTTTAAGTTCGTTTAAAGTTAAAAATTTGCATTACGCTGCAATTATTTCAATTACAGTCATAACCACTATTATTGGTATTTATAGATACAAAGGAGAATTTTATACAAGAAAAATGTATGATCAAAAAAAAATAGCTAATAATGCGGGGGTTTTACAACAAGGAAAAAAAGCCTTAAACTTTGCTTACAGTATCGATCCTACATCGCTTCCAATAAAATGGTACACTGGAAATTCATATGCAGTTCTTGGAAATTTTGAGCAAGCAAAAGTAGATTTAATTTCAGCTAAAAATAAAAATCCATACAACCGAAACGTTTTAAATGATTTAGCATCTGCATACATAAATACGAATCAAAGAGATAGTGCTATTTACTATTACCTTGAGGCTTCTCGAATTAGTCCAAGGTTTGATGACCCAAAATTAAATTTAGTAACAATTTATTTCAATCAAAAACAATTTGAAAAAGCAGATTCCTGCTTGAAAACTTTATTACATGATTCTGAAAGAAGAACGAAATACCAAAAAATGGTAAACGCTTTTTTAAAAAAGTAAAAGGAGATTTATTTTCCTTAATTATTATCTATATTAACAAAAAACGAATTATCTATAAAAAATAAATTAATTTTCTAATGGCTTTCAATAATTAATATATTTGAAGTAAGTTAACGATAATTTTGTATATCTGATGTAATTAAAAAACACTTACATTCCTAAATCCATGAACGATTTAAAATTTTTATTGTAATCTTTAACACTTCTTTTTATTACTTCGTGTGCCTCTTCTCTCCCGTATGTTTCTGTAATTTCAACAATTGCAGCTGATTCTCCAGGGATATTTTTATAGGTTAAAAAGTAATGACGTAAGCGATTAATTAATGGCTCAGGGCAATCTAAAATATCTTTCCATTTACTATAAATTTCATCTTTTGCCATAACCGCTATGATTTTATCATCAGCTTCATTTTTATCAATCATTCTAAAACCACCAATAGGTATAGCCTCAACAATAATATCTCCGCTAGTTATGTTTCGCTCAGTTAATACGCAAATATCCAAAGGATCTCCGTCGCCAACTATACTTGTGCGATTAGTTCTTTCGTTTGCTCTTTCAGCAACAAATTCTCCACAAAAAGTTTGCGGTATAAAACCATATAAAGCTGGAATAATATTAGAAAATTTTTGTGGTCTATCTACTTTACGGTAACCAGATGCTTTATCTATTTCGTATTTAATATGATCAGCGGGAACCATTTCTATAAAAGAGGTAATTATTTCAGGAGAATTTTCTCCAATAAAAATACCGTGCCATGGATGTGCTTTGTGAAGTTGTACTTTCATAATGAAAAATGATTTTTATTTAAAAAACTTATTAAATATCCAATAAAACAAGATTAATCCTGCTACCGATAATATTAATAATAGAATGAATTGATTACTGTTTGGAATGATATTTCTGTTTTCAACTTTGTTAAGATTGTTTTTTAATAATTTATGTAATCCCAAATGGGTATTTAAATAACGGATTTCATCATCGTAAGTGATGCCAGTTGTTTCTGCAAAAAAATCTTCTTTAATATTTTTAATATACTTTCTGCTTCGGCTACAAAAATCTAATTTAGCGTTATCAACCTGATAATAATTTGAATAGATAATCCACTCATCCCCTACTCTCAATTCTAATTTACAAAGATCTTCATCATTAAATATAATTTTAAAATCCTGAGCAATAATTCCTTTATACAAATTTGAAATAGTAAATATGGCTTCGCTATTACTTTTATTAAGTTTAATAGATTTTATTAATCCATTAAAAATGATATCATATTTAGCAATTTCTTTATCTGATAATTTACTTAATGGACATTGACAAGCAATTGATAATTTGCTTATTAATATCAAAAGGAATATAATGGTTAAGTGTTTCATAAATGCATTGTTACCCTTTTCTTTCTATTCTTTACGAAAAATGACAAAATTCCTATGGAGAGTGTTTTTTTATAAGCTTAAAGTTTTTACAAATTGTAATGTTGCTTCTAATTCCTGATACATGATTTTATCATCCTTAATAAACGGAATTAATTTTCTGAAATCAGCTAATAAATTTTCAATTTTTGGAGATGATTTTAAAGGTCTTCTAAATTCAATTGCTTGAGATGCATTTAATAATTCGATGGCCAATAATTTTTCTACATTTTCAATTAATTTAAAGCATTTAGTTGCAGAATTAGCTCCCATACTAACGTGATCTTCTTGACCATTACTCGACACAATGCTATCAATACTAGCAGGTGTACACAATTGTTTATTTTGACTTACAATACTTGCCGCTGTATATTGAGGAATCATAAGACCAGAGTTTAAACCTGGTTTAGCTACTAAAAATGGGGGCAAATTACGCATACCTGAAATTAATTGATATACACGTCTTTCGGAAATACTGCCTAACTCAGCAATAGCAATTGCTAAAAAATCTAATGAAATAGCTAATGGTTGTCCATGAAAATTACCCCCGCTTATAATTTCATCATCTTCAGGAAACACTGTAGGATTATCTGTTACTGAATTAATTTCGGTTTCAAATACTGAATTTACATAAGCTGTTGCATCTTTTGTTGCACCATGAACCTGAGGAATGCAGCGGAATGAATATGGATCCTGAACCTGAACTTTTGCTTGAGCTAAAATTTCGCTACCTGATAAGTTTTCACGAATAGCTCGTGCAGTTTGTAATTGGCCTTTGTGTGGACGAATAATGTGAATGTTATCTTTAAAAGGCTCACTTCTACCATCAAAACCATCTAAAGAAATAGCTCCAATTAAATCGGCTAAAGTGTTTAATTTATTT
>JBILOV010000225.1:0-3902 GCA_044374335.1 Bacteroidia bacterium
CATACGAAACGATTGATGATGCTATACAGCAAGCTAACAACACAAAATTTGGTTTACAATGTGGCGTATTTACAAACGATCAAATGGAATTAGATAAGTGCTTTAAACAATTAGAAGTAGGCGGTGTAATCCACAACCACGTCCCTACTATTCGTTACGATCAAATGCCATATGGAGGAATTAAAGATAGCGGACTTGGTAGAGAAGGTGTGAAATATGCTATGCTTGACATGTTAGAAACAAAAATATTAGTGAAGTAACAAAAATTAAAGTTTGGAATTATTGGATGTTATAAGTATAAACTTCCAATAAAACCAAAAATAAAACAATTTAAAACAAACAACTAAACGACATGGAATACAGAAGACTCGGAAAATCAGGATTACAGGTTAGTACTTTATCATTTGGATCGTGGATTACCTTTGGTAAACAAATAGAAAATAACACGGCAGATGAACTTTTAACTATTGCATACGACAATGGTGTTAACTTTTTTGATAATGCCGAAATTTATGCGCGTGGAAAATCAGAAGAGGTAATGGGCTCCATCTTAAAGAAAAAAAAATGGGTTCGTAGTTCCTATTGTGTTAGTAGTAAAGTTTATTTTGGTTACGAGGAAGGTAAGCCAAACCAAACAGGTCTTTCTCGAAAGCATATTATTGAAGGTTGTCACGCAGCTTTAAAACGCTTACAAATTGATTATATTGATTTGTTTTTTTGTCACCGTCCTGATAAAAATACACCTATTGAAGAAACCGTTTGGGCAATGAACACATTAATTCAGCAAGGTAAAATTTTATATTGGGGAACCAGCGAATGGGCAAATGATGAAATCATGGCTGCATTTGTATTTGCTGAAAGAAACAGATTGATTGGACCAACTATGGAACAACCTCAATACAATATGTTTGAAAGAACGAAAATTGAAAAAGATTATTTATTATTATTCAGGGATTTTGGAATGGGAACAACGATTTGGAGTCCTTTAGCATCAGGTTTGTTATCTGGTAAATATAACAACGGCGTTCCTGAAGATAATCGTTTACATATTGAAGGAATGGATTGGTTAAAAGAAAGAACTTTAGGAGAAGAATCTAAAATAGAGAAAACTAAGAAATTAACACTACTTGCTAATGAATTACATACATCAATTGCAAAACTATCTATTGCTTGGACGATAAAAAATCCGAACGTTAGCACCACTATTTTAGGAGCTTCAAAAAAAGAACAATTGATTGAAAATTTAAAAGCATTAGATGTCGTTTCATTAATTACTCCAGAAGTAAATGAAAAAATCGAATTGATTTTAAATAATAAACCTGAGCAAGCTGCATTTTAATTTAGCGATGAACAAACCATTTTCAGATTTAATAGTTGTAGAATTGGCAGGTGTTTTAGCCGGGCCTTCGACTGGTTTATTTCTTGCTGAATTAGGTGCAAACGTTATCAAAATTGAAAATCCAAAAACAGGTGGAGACGTTACCAGAAGTTGGAAATTACAATCAGAAAATAAAGAAGATAAAACCAGTGCATACTACTGGAGCATAAACTCAGGTAAGGAAATTCTATTTTTAGATTTATTACTTGATAATGATTTACAACAATTTTACAACTTAATTAAAACTGCTGACATTTTAATAAGCAACTATAAATTGGGTGATGATATAAAATTAAAAGTAGATTATAGCTCTTTAAAAAAACTAAATCCAACATTAATTTACGCATCAATTAATGGATTTGGACATGAAAGCCCCCGCACTGCCTATGACTTAATTTTGCAAGCAGAAAGTGGCTTCATGTTTATGAACGGAGAAAAAAATGCAAGTCCTTTAAAAATGCCGGTTGCCTTAATTGATATTTTAGCTGGGCATCAATTAAAAGAAGCTATATTAATTGCCTTATTAAACAAATATAAAACCAATCAAGGCTCTCATATAACAGTATCATTATTTGACACAGCTATTGCTTCATTAGCCAATCAAGCAACAAATTGGCTAATTGCACATCACTTGCCAATAGCACAAGGCTCTTTACATCCAAATATAGCGCCATATGGAGAAATTTTTAAAACAAAAGATAATCATCAAATTACTTTTGCCATTGGAAGCGATAAACAATTTAAGCAGTTGTGCGAAATTCTAAACATTCAAGTTATACCTGAATACAGCACTAATCAATTACGAGTTGCTAATCGCCTTGCCTTGTTTAATCTTTTAAATGAACAAATACAAAAACTAGATTTTGAAATTTTATTTAACAAATGTGTAAAACATGATATTCCGATTGGTAAAATCCGAAATCTAAAAGAAGTATTTGAATTACCAGAAGCGCAACATTTAATAAACACCTTTAATTATCAAAATTACACAGTTTGTAACGTTAAATCTGTTGCCTTTAAATTTAATGAGTTTATGTAAATGAAATTTTTTGTCTCCTCAAATCATAAAAGATTAAATTTTTAAATAAAAGAAAAAGACTTTACGTTTAAATGCAAAATAAAGATAATTAGTATATTTAAAATATTTATAAAAAATTAATTAATCTCTCCATTAAAAAAACAAACATTAAGTCAAAATATGTAATGTTAAGATTATTAAATTTATCTTTTAAACGAAAATGAAATAATACAATATCATGAAAAAAATTCTTTGTATAGATTCAAATCACGAAATATTACATGAAACTTTAATTAATGCTGGTTTTCAATGTGATTTATTTTGGAACAAATCAAAAGAGGAATTAATTCAATTACTTCCTAATTATGATGGAGTAGTTATTAGAAGCAAATTTAAATTAACAAAAGATATTTTAGAATTAACAACAAACCTAAAATGTATTGGGCGCGTTGGTGCCGGAATGGAAAACATAGATGTAAACTATGCTAAAAGCAAAGGTATAACATGTGTGAGCGCACCAGAAGGAAATAGAGATGCTGTTGGCGAACACACGTTAGGAATGTTACTGATGCTATTAAATAATTTAAAACGTGCAGATTCTGAGGTTCGTAAAGGCATTTGGAAACGTGCAGAAAACCGGGGATTTGAAATAAAAGGAAAAACAGTGGCAGTAATTGGTTATGGGAATATGGGTTCCGAATTTGCTAAACGCTTACAAGGATTTGGCTGCACAATATTAGCACATGATACTGGTAAAAAAAATTTTGGAAATGAATTTGTTATTGAATCAACTTTAGAAAGAATATACGATGAAGCAGATATTATCAGTATTCATTTACCACTAACTTCTGCAACAAATTATTACGTTAATGATGCGTTTTTATCTTCCTTCAAAAAAAACATTTATGTCATCAATACAGCCCGTGGTAAATGTTTAAAATCAGATGATTTGGTAAAATATTTAAAATCTGGAAAAGTATTAGGCGCTTGTTTAGATGTTTTAGAATACGAATCAAACTCTTTCGAAAACATTGATATTACAACCTTACCAGAAACACTTCAATATATTTTAAAAAGTGAAAGGGTTGTTTTAACACCTCATATTGCAGGCTGGACTCATGAATCAAATTATAAAATGAGTGAAATTATTGCTAAAAAGATGATAGAAGTTCTAAAATATTAAAATTAAAACCAAATTATACCGCAATCAATAGATTACTAAATACTTTATTTGGTTTTCGAAAGGTATTAAATATTCCAAAAAAATAAGTTAATTCATTAAAAGCATAGTAAGCAAATGTTTTAAAACTACTTTTAAAATTTAATTTAAACGGACAAAAGCTCCTATTTTCAATAATCTCCAACCATAATATACAATCTATTTCAATACAATTATAGTTATTGAAGGAGCTCATATTTATAGGATAACAACCTTGCAACTTATACAAATAAAAAATTACTTTTTTATTTGTATAAGTTTTGTTTTGTTATAATTTAAAGATTTAG
>JBILOV010000226.1:0-3877 GCA_044374335.1 Bacteroidia bacterium
CAAATTACTAAAAATTTCAGTATTATTAGATAAATTTTAAAGACCTCTAATAATAGGCAATTATTTTTTTTTGATGTAGATTTTATTTTTAGCCAACCCCAATTTATTAAAGAAGTGCGAGAATGAAACTCCCAAAACTCCCATACCATAAGTTGCGCTTCGTCTGAAATTAATAGAACTAGCTTCCGGGAAATATTTAGTAGGACAAGTTACTTCTCCAATTTCAAAACCGGCATAAAATATTTGTGAAATCATTTGATTATCAAAAACAAAATCATCTGAATTTTCGTGATAACTTATGGTTTCTAAAATCTCTCTGTTAAACGCTCTGTAACCAGTATGATATTCGCTTAATTTTTGATTAATTAAAATATTTTGAGTTAATGTTAAGCAGCGATTAAAAAAGTATTTATATAAAGGCATTCCGCCTTTTAAGGCGCCTTTGCCTAAAATACGAGAACCAAATACCGAAGGAAATAAATCATTGGCAATCATATAACTCATGCTATGAATTAATTTTGGCGTGTATTGATAATCAGGATGCAACATAATAACAATATCAGCACCTAATGAAAGTGCCTTATCGTAACAGGTTTTTTGGTTTCCGCCATAACCTTTATTTTGTTCGTGTCTAATAACGTGATTAATTCCCAATGCTTTTCCAACCTCTGCCGTATTATCCTTGCTGTGATCATCAACTAGTACAACATCATCCACTATATCAAAAGGAATTTCATCGTAAGTACGTTTTAGAGTTAATGCAGCATTGTAAGCCGGCAACACTACTATTATCTTTTTACCATTAATCATATCATACAAAAATAACAAAGTTTATATAAAATGCTCACATCTCCTTAAAAAAAATAATTAATTTAGCCATTCATATTGAAAACAAAAGTTTTACATAGCTATCTATTAAAAGCGTATTTACCTCCTTTTTTTCTTACACTTTTTATTGGAGTATTTGTGTTTTTTTTAATTCATGTATTTACTTATATGGATGATATTATTGGTAAAGGAATGGGTGCATGGATACTATTTCAGTTCTTTGCTTATTCATTCTTAACATTTATTCCTGTTGCAATGCCTCTGGCAGTATTACTTTCATCAATTATGACATTTGGTAATTTGGCCGAAAATTATGAATTAGCTGCCATGAAATCATCTGGCTTATCTTTATTTAAAATTATAAAACCAGTTTTTGCGTTTATACTTTTTTTAGCAGCAATCACTTTCGTATTTAATAATTTTGTTCTGCCTGCCATAACTCTCAAATCTGCCCGAATGCTTTGGGATATAAGACAAGCCAAACCAACCTTAAGCATTAAGAAAGGTGTTTACTATAGTCAATTAGAAGGCTACACAATAAAAGTAGGTAATAAAAGCAAAGATGGTCAAACGCTATATAACTTAAATATTTATGATCATTCGGATGGATTAGGAAACAATATTCAATTATATGCAGATAGCGGAAAAATGAAAACTTCGGCAGATACAAATTACCTTCAAATACAGTTAAATAATGGCTCTAGATATGAAGATGTAATACAAGAAGGACAACATAAAAGAACACGTCCGCTGATGCAATTACTTTATGATGAGCTTAACATTAACGTGGATATGAGTAGTTTTAAAATGAAAAATACCAAAGAGGAACTGTTTAAAGGCCATCATGAAATGATGAATGTTTGGCAAATAGATAAAGAGATTGATACGTTTAATATTGATATTGGAAAAAAATATGAAAAACTTAATGATCAATTTAAAAACTATTTTTTAAGTAGAACATTGCATACATCTAACCTAACAAATGTACCACAATCTATAAAAAAATTTTATGCAACTCTTAACCAAGAAGAATTTAAAAGAAGTGTTGAAAATGCTCAAAATTTAGTAAGAAGTTCGAGCTCATTTATTGACTCTATTAACGAAGAAGTTTATGGTAAAGAACTCAGCAAAATGGATTATTTAATAGGTTGGCATAAAAAAATAAATATTTCTTTTGCATGTATTGTATTGTTTTTTGTAGGGGCGCCATTAGGAGCCATTATCAGAAAAGGAGGAATGGGATTACCTGTAGTGGTAGCTGTATTATTTTTTTTACTGTATTATATAGTTAGTATTATTTATGAGGATTTAGTGATGGAAGGTGTTTATTCTGTTGTTTTTGGTTCTTGGTTTCCTTTAATGCTTTTTTTACCCTTAGGTATTTTTCTAACTTTTAAGGCGGCTCGAGATTCAGCTTTATTTGATATCTATTCATATACAGAACCTATTAAAAAGTTATTTAACCGAACACAAAAAGTTGGCAATGAAAATTCTTCAGTTATGTAATAAAGCGCCATATCCTGCTAACGACGGAAGTTCTATTGCTATTAGTACACTTGCAGAGGGCTTGGCAGATAACGGCATTGAATTACATTTATTACCCATAAATACTAAAAAACACTTTAAGCCCGAAGAAAATATTCCAGCTTATTTTAAACAAAAAACCAATTATCAATCTGTTTATAAAAATGCTGACACCACTATATTAGGCGCTTTTTTAAATTTATTTTCACCTCAATCTTATTTTGTAAGCCGTTTCTTTTTTAAAGAATATGAGGAATTATTGATTCAAAAATTACAAACAAATTTGTTTGATATTGTGCAATTAGAAGGTGTGTTTATGGCAACCTATATTCCCATCATAAAAAAGTATTCTAATGCTAAAATTATTTTAAGAAGTCATAATGTGGAACATCAAATATGGGAAAGGCATTTACTTAGCGAAAAAAACATTTTAAAAAAAATGTACTTAACCATTCAAAATAATAGATTAAAGGCTTTTGAAATAAATACGTTTAAGGAAGTTGATGCTATTGTTACCATTACTGATGAAGATAAAAAGAACATCTCAACTATTTGTTCTAAAACACCTATTCATACTTGTTTAACCGGAGTAAATTTAGAAGATTACAAACAAGTTTTTCAATCAAAAAAGACCAATACATTATTTCATTTTGCCTCAATGGACTGGATGCCTAATATTGAGGCTGTTGATTGGCTGTTAAATCATGTTTGGAAGGAGGTTATAAAACAAGAACCAAATGCAAAATTAGTATTAGCTGGTAGAGGAATGCCCGAAAGAATAAAAAAAGCAGCTTGTGATAACATAACTGTTATTGACACAATAAAAGACGCTGCGGAGTTTTACAATTCGTATGATATTATGTTAGTGCCATTATGGTCGGGCAGTGGCTTACGAATAAAATTAGTAGAAGGTTTAGCCTATGGTAAAGCTATTGTTACAACTAGTATTGGTGCTGAGGGAATACCCTACTCTGCCAATAAAGATTTACTAATTGCAGATACAGATACTGAATTTACAAAAGCAATTATTACTCTTTTATCAAATTCTGATTTAAAACTAGAACTACAAACAGCAGCTAGAGCATTAGCCGAAAATCATTTTAATTACAAGGTTATTGCTAAACATTTAATCACATTTTATAATTCTCTGTAAACTAAAAATCCCTCGCAAAACGCGAAGGATTTAAAAATTACATAATTTTATGTTATTTAACAGTAATCACTTTTTCTACTGTTTCACCTTCTTCTAATTTAATAATACCAATTCCCTTTTTTGTGCCATAAACAGCTTTAATATCTAAAATGGCAGGTAATTTAAAAGTAAAAGTACTTGTTCCAACTCCGTCAGAAACACTCTCTGCCTTTAAGTTAGCTTCAATAGTAGCTCCGGATGATGTTTTAACATTGGCATATAACTTTACTGTGGCGCCACTCAAAACATTTCCAGCAGAATCGAGCGTAGTTACAATTACCTTACAATCTGTTTTTTTTTTACAAGAACTACTAACACCAATGGCTATTACAC
>JBILOV010000228.1:0-3813 GCA_044374335.1 Bacteroidia bacterium
TTTCCAGGAGATTGAGTAGGATCGTTTTGACTCCAATTATAAGTTAAAGATGCGGTGCCATCAGCATCAGTTGCTACACCTTCTAAAATATATGCGGTTGATATAGGAACCGTATAATCCAAACCGGCACTCGCAGTTGGTGGTGTATTAGTTAATGTAGTAATTGCAGCACAAGAACTGCTATTACCAGTTTTAATATTAGTACTAATGTCGCGCACGTTAACATAATTAAAATCATCATGACTATTAGCTTGAACATTTGAAGTACATATACCGGCATAACCCATGATAGAACTTCCACTAGCAGGTTCTACTTCAGTTGAACCATTTCCACTTCTACTGCAAGTATTCATAACATGATATCCACCAAATTGATGTCCCATTTCATGAGCCACATAATCAATATCAAATGCATCACCAGTTGGATTGGAACGACCTGTATAACCTCTTCCTTTGTGCGTTGAACTTTGTGAAGTGCTTAAACATACACATGATAAACAACCTGCATTACCTCCGCCTGTTGTATTAAAATTGTGCCCAATATCATAATTAGCCACGCCAATTGCAGCATCAATGGTTTGAGCCGTTTTAGTATTCCATTCATTTGTCCACGGGTCAGTAGCTGCTGCCATGTAAATTATTAAATCATTGTTAGCAATAAAATTCATGTGAATTGCTAAATCTCTTTCATAGACTCCATTAACACGATTCATGGTAATAGTCATTTGAGCTTGAACATTTGCTTTTTGTTGAGCAGTAGTGCCAGTTCCCATAAAAATAGCACCATACTCACCTGTGCAAGATTGAGCCAAACGATAGGTTCTTAATTTTTGATCATTTATATTTTGTACAGATAATTCGCCTGCTGTTTTGTTTTGTAAAGAAGGTAATGTTACCTGATCATTAGTTAAACATTCAAATCCTTGAGGATCTGAGCCTAAACTTGCTTTGTTATATACTATATATGTAGTTAAATCAGCAGTATATGGGTCAATAAATACGGTACTTTTCATTCCTGATAAAGACATCGTATGCAATCCAAATTGTGTTACACTAAAACGCATTGTTGCAGTTGGATCATCAATACCCTGAGCAGCATACGTTTTTATCATCGGAAATTTTGTTTCCAAAATAGGATCCATAATAGAAGATTCGTAAACTGCAAATTTTTCAAAATTTCCATCTGAATTTGGAAATTCAAGAATTAATTTTGCTTGATTCGAATTTTTAAATAAAACTGGCGCGTTTACCAATTTCGTTTTTAGTAAATTAAAATTTAGTTGAAATAAATGGAAATTATTAGGGAATGAACTTCTCCTAACTTTTTCTCCTTCTATTTCGTTTGACATTAATTTGTTCCATAGGCCATCGCTTGACGATTGCCCATATAAAGTTGTAATAATTAACGCTGATATAAGTGTTAAAATTATTTTTAAGTAAGGTTTATTCATTGATTTTTTGTTTAGTTAGTTTTTTTTAATATGTATTAAAAATTATAATTTTAGTATAAAATATTAAAGTTATAATTAAAGTAATGCGAAGCCAATTTACATTTTAATTTTGTAGAGATTATGTAGAATAATAAATTATTCCTTTTTATTATCAAACTGAAACTTGGAGGTAGAAATTATAATTATTATGATATTATTTTTTGTAAAATGAGGTTTACTAAAATGAATATGTTAAAATTATATCATGCCAACGAATTTTAAATCCATGATAGTTGGTTAATTTATTACTTACCTAAAAAAGCCAATTGTATCGAGAATTTTTGCTTTGCTCAGAGTGAAAAAAATTATTTTTCCAATGCTATTTTAACTAATTGATTAGCCATTTTTGGATCTGCTTTGCCTTTACCTAACTTCATCACTTCGCCTACAAATAAACCCAATAAGTTGATTTTACCACTTTTATATTCGATAATTTTTTCGGGGTATTTTGCCAAGGCTTGATTTACTAGTTCTTGCAAGGCATCAGTATCGTTACTTTGTAATATATCTAAACGTTGCGCTATACTTAACGGAGCTTCTGTTGGATTTAGCATTAACTCAGGAAATAATTTTTGTGTAGCTGCGGCATTACTTATTTTGCCATCATCAATTAAGGCAATTAAATCAGCAATGGTGTTTGGTTTTACTTTAAATTGTTCAATAGTAAATGCATTTTCGTTCATATAAGATTTAATGCTTCCCATCATCCAGTTGGCTGCAGCTTTATAATTATTTGTGAAAGTTACCAATTCATTAAAGTATAAGGCTATGCTTTTTAATTCGGTTAAATTTGTTGCATCGTACTCTGATAAACCCAAATCAAACATAAATTTTTTGAGTAAATCATTCGGTAATTCTGGCATTTTAGCTTTAACACTTTCAATGTACTCTTTAGTTACCAGAACGGGTTGTAAATCTGGCTCTGGAAAATAGCGGTAATCATTTGCATTTTCTTTACTTCGCAAAGCAAAAGTTGAGCCATCGGTTGCATTAAAACTTCGGGTTTCTCCTGCTATTTCTTGTCCGGCTTCAAGTAAATCAATTTGACGTTTAATTTCGAAATCAATAGCACGTTGTACATTACGAAAAGAGTTCATGTTTTTGACTTCTACCTTTTTTCCATATTCGGAGGCGTTTTTCAACATTACAGAAACATTGGCATCGCAGCGCAGAGATCCCTCTTCCATATTACCATCACAAATATCCAAGTATCGAACTAATTTTTTTACTTCAGTTAAATAAACATAAGCTTCGTCGCTGGAAGTAAAATCAGGCTCGGTCACAATTTCTAATAAAGGAGTTCCGGCACGGTTTAAATCAATCAGCGATTCAAATGGATCAATGTCGTGCATACTTTTACCTGCATCTTCTTCCATGTGAATACGCGTTAAATTAATGCGTTTCTCCAATCCATCCTTTAATTTTACATCTACATAACCGCCTGTGCAAATAGGTGTTTTATCTTGTGTAATTTGATAGCCTTTTGGTAAATCGGCATAAAAATAGTTTTTTCGTGCAAATTGATTTTCGTAGCGAATATTAGAATGCGTTGCTATTCCTAATTTTACAGCAAACTCAATAGCGCGTTTATTTACTTTTGGCAAAGTACCTGGGTGAGCTAAGGTAATTACACTAACATTCGTATTTGGCATGGCACCATATTCAGCCACATCATCACTATACATTTTTGTTTTGGTAAGCAATTGAATATGGCATTCTAAGCCAATTACAGCTTTATATTTATCGTAAACGGACATATAACTTTTTATTAATTACGTTTTATGACTTAAAATTTTGTTTTAATTCAAAGATTCAGAGTTTAAAGATAACAAATTTTTGTTTTATAAATATGGAATGTAGATGGCACTGACTAAACAGATTTTCGATGATTTTATAATACCCAAAGATTAATGTTAATGCTTACAGCTATGATAAGTATGTGAAAATGAATTATACATTCGACTCTTTTTTTGAAGCGACAAGACCAAAATTATAGTATATTATTTTCTTTAGTTTTAAAAAATTGATAAACCAAATTAGCTTTAGAATTGCCAATGATTGCAACAAGTTCAACTAAAGTAGCTTCTTTTATCTCTTTAACTGATTTGAGCTCTGTTAATAATTTTTGCGCCGTTTTATCACTTATACCTTTAATTTCGGAAAGCTCCGTTTTAAAGGTTTCACGACTTCGTTTATTACGATGATGTGTTATTCCAAAACGATGCGCCTCATCGCGAATGTGTTGTATGATTTTTAAAGTTTCGGAGCGTTTATCCAAATACATAGGAACGGGATCGCCAGGAAAATAAATTTCTTCAAGTCG
>JBILOV010000231.1:0-3800 GCA_044374335.1 Bacteroidia bacterium
TATTAACTTCAATGGCACTTTTATCAATGTTTAAACCAAAGTTTTCAATTGGTCCTAATTTAGGACTTAAACCAAATAATGGAATTAAATAATCAGTGGAAATGGTTTGCGTTTCTTGTGTTTTAGTATTAATCATCGAAACCGATTCTAATTTTTCTGTTCCGACTACGCTTGTTAAATTTGTGTTTAACAAAAGGTTAATTTTTCCTTGCTCTGCTAACTTCATCACTTTATTTACACTATCAGGTGCTCCTCTAAATGATTCGCTGCGATGAACTAATGTTAGTTCTGAGCAAATATCGCTTAAAAAAATGGCCCAATCTAATGCACTATCTCCACCACCTGCAATAATCATTTTTTGTCCATGATATTTTTCAGGATCTAAAATCATATAATTTATTCCTTTTCCATTTTCAAATTGTGATAAGCCTGCTACCTCAGGTTTACGGGGTTCAAAACAACCTAAGCCTCCTGCAATTACAACCACTTTTGAATGAATTTGTGTACCTAAATTAGTTGTTAAAACAAAATCTCTGTCCCCACGTTTTTCAAGTATTTCAATTCTTTCTCCAAAAGTATATCCTGGATGAAAAGGCGCTGCTTGTTTTAATAAATTATCAACTAACTCTTGCGCTAAAACACTTGGGTAACCAGGTATATCATAAATAGGTTTTTTAGGGTAAATCTCGGATAACTGACCACCAGCTTGAGGCAAATAATCAATTAAATGGCAACGCATTTTTAATAATCCTGCTTCAAAAATGGCAAATAAGCCCACGGGGCCTGCTCCTATAATTGCTAAATCGGTTGTAATCATTTCTTTGTTTTTTAGTCAAAAATTCACGTGCAAAAGTAATCATTACAACAATATAAAACATCAATAGTTTATTAAAACCATTTTATCAAAAGACTTAATGGTTTAAATATTTAATCCTAAGTTTTTATTTATGACGATAAATGTATTTTTAAATACATTTATTTGTGATTCGTCAACTTTATTAAAATAAATCAGTTTTATTGTTTTATGATTATGTTCGACTTTATGTCTAAATAAAAAGAGAAAATGATTATTTTCTCTTTTTATTTTAATGAGCTATTGAGTAGTTAAAGAATTTTAAAAAATTAAAATCTTTCTTAATATTTTCATTCTATAGATTTTTTTAGTGCTATTTTTATAGTGGAAATTAGAAAACTACTATTTTAAAGCTTCAATTAATTTTTCAGCTAATTCAACACCAATTCTTTCTTGCGCTTCGTTAGTTGCCGCTCCAATATGCGGTGTTAAAGATATTTTTGTATGTTTTAAAATTGCTTCGTTAGGAGTTGGTTCATTTTCAAATACGTCCAAACAAGCGTGTGCTATTTTACCGGAATTTAGTCCATTGATTAAATCTGTTTCATCTATTACTCCACCGCGGGAAGCATTAATTAAAATGACTCCATTTTTCATCGCATTAATTTCTTTTTCGGTAATCATTTTTCCACCAGGCACATGCATTGATATCATATCTGCATTTGCTATTAATTCTTCCAAACTCACGGTATTAATTTTTACATCAACACCATTTGTTCCGTGAATATCTAATTTTAAAACAGCTTCTTTTACAAATGGATCATAAGCTAAAACTTTCATGCCACAACCTAAAGCTATTTTTGCAGTAAATTGTCCAATGCGCCCAAATCCAATAATACCAATTGTTTTATCTCTTAATTCAATTCCTTTGGAATAATTTTTCTTTAAATCATCAAATTTTGTATGTCCTATAGCGGGCATTTGTCTGTTGCTTTCATAAACAAAACGAACGGCATTAAATAAATGAGCAAATACTAATTCTGCAACAGAGTTACTTGATGCTGAAGGCGTATTTATAACCTGTAATCCTTTTGAACGAGCATAGTCTACATCAATATTATCCATACCAACTCCACCACGACCAATTACTTTTAAGTTAGGGCAACTATCTATTAAGTCCTTCCTCACTTTAGTAGCGCTTCTAACGGTTAATGCTGTGTAATTTTTCGCATTAATTTCAGCAGCCAAATTTTCTTGTGCTACCTTTTCTGTAACTACTATAAATCCTGCTTTTTCCAATAAGCTTTTTCCTACTGCATCAATGCCATCGTTGGCTAAAATTAATTTACTCATTATTATTGTTATTTAAAATTTAACCGTCACTCCGCCTTGAATTGAAGGCCCACCTATACCGGCTTCTACATTTAGTCCAAAATTTTTAGTAAAAAAGTATCTAGTACCAATACCAAATCTAAATGCTATAGGAAATAGATTTGAAAAAGTTGAATTAAAATCATTTATAGATTTCTGATCATCTATATTGTTTGATTTTAGTAATGATGTTTTGTAGCCAAATCCAATTGTGCCGTAAGGGTCAAATTTATCAGTTGTTGCAAAGTGAAAGTTTATTCTTGCTAAAGCTCTCTGTTTGTATAAAGTAGCTTTATAGAAAAATGTTTTATTTACATATTGATTATTTTGAAGCACATTTTTATTTTCAAAATATTTGATGTCAACGGATGCATAAGTATATTCTAGGCCAATTCCAATTTTATCATTAAGCATATATTCAAATTTAGCACCAATGTGATTCCAATTTCTAACTGATTGAACTGAGCTATTGTTGCCATTATTGTTATTTGTTATGAATACACTTTTTACATAAGTTCCCATTACATATGGATAACCATAATACGCATCTACAATAAATTTACCTTTTTCGATACAGTTGGCTGAGCTGTTTTTTTTACTTTCTTGGCTATATGTAAGGTTTGTAAATAAAATAAATACAAATGGTAGAGATACAAATAGTGTTTTAGTTTTTTTCATATGATTGAATTATTGGTATTTAGAGGTATTTGGTTTAGCTAGTTTATCTTCTCTTAATAGTTATCGAGATGTGTTTGTGTTTTGTCTAATTTGACTTAATTAATTTTATTTAAGTTGTTCAATAATAGCTTCAATACTCATACCATCAGCTTCTGCTTTGTAATTTCTAATGATGCGATGTCTTAATATTGCATTAGCAACAGCTTTAACATCTTCAATATCGGGGCTATATTTTCCATTTATAGCGGCATGACATTTAGCACCTAATACTAAAAATTGAGATGCGCGCGGACCAGCTCCCCATGCTAAATATTTTTTCGTAATGTCGGAACTAAATTCAGAATTTAAACGGGTTTTGTTTACCAATTTAACTGCGTATTCTAACACGTTATCGGCAACAGGTATTTTACGAATTACGTTTTGAAAATAGATTATTTCTTCTGCGGAAATTATTTTATTTAGTTCTACTTTTATATCAGAGGTCGTTAATTTCACAACTTGTAATTCTTCCTGAAAGCTTGGATAATCTAACCATACGTTAAACATAAAACGGTCTAATTGAGCTTCGGGTAGGGGATAAGTTCCTTCTTGTTCAATAGGATTTTGAGTAGCTAAAACAAAAAACGGATTTCCTAATTCGTATTTTTTACCTGCAGTAGTTACACAACGTTCCTGCATGGCTTCAAGCAATGCTGCTTGTGTTTTTGGTGGAGTTCTATTAATCTCATCGGCCAAAACAATATTCGCAAACAATGGCCCTTTAATAAATTTAAAGTTACGTTGTTCATCTAAAATTTCAGAACCCACAATGTCACTAGGCATTAAATCGGGGGTAAATTGAATTCGATTAAAAGATAATCCTAATACATCAGCAATAGTATTTACTAATAAGGTTTTTGCTAATCCAGGAACACCAACTAATAAACAATGTCCTTTACAAAAAATAGAAATTAATACA
>JBILOV010000230.1:0-3800 GCA_044374335.1 Bacteroidia bacterium
ATTTTGTTATAAAAAAATAAATTCTAAAATTTAATAGTTAAAAACTAATACATATAAAATCCAACTAAATTGTAAATTTGCAATCAGAAATTATGAGTGATAAAATACAACATGAATGCGGGGTTGCTTTAATACGTTTATTAAAGCCTTTAAGTTTTTACCAAGAGAAATACGGGAGTAGCAGATACGGTTTGCACAAAATGTATCAACTCATGGATAAAATGATAAACCGCGGACAAGATGGGGCTGGTGTAGCTACCGTAAAACTAGATGTTGAAACTGGTACACCTTATATTGACAGGTTACGATCAATTGAACCAAAAGCAACGCAGGATATTTTTTCGCAAATAAATGATTTGTATATCAATGCAAAACAAAAAAATCCTGAATCATATAACGATATTGAATGGCAGAAAAAAAATATTCCTTTTATGGGGGAATTAATTTTAGGACATTTACGTTACGGAACCTATGGTGGAAATAATATTCAAAGTTGCCATCCGTTTAGGCGACAAAATAATTGGCTAGCTCGTAACCTTCTGGTGGCAGGTAACTTTAATTTAACCAATGTTGATGAATTACTAGAGCATTTGGTTGAATTAGGTCAGCACCCAACTGTAAAGGCTGATACAGTTACAGTTATGGAAAAAATTGGTCATTTTTTAGATAAAGAAAATGATCGATTATTTAAACAATTTAAGGAAAAAGGGCTTACAAATTTTGATATTTCTAAAGAGATACAAAAAAACATTGATGTAGCATCAATTTTAATAGAAAGTAGTAAGCGTTGGGATGGTGGTTATGTAATGGCTGGTATGATGGGGCATGGTGATGCTTTTGTATTGCGCGATCCAAACGGAATTCGTCCGGCATATTTATATAAAGATGATGAAGTGTTAGTGGTGGCAAGTGAAAGACCTGTTATTCAAACTGTATTTAATGTGGATATTAAAGAAGTTCGTGAATTAAAGCCCGGTTATGCTGCAATTATTAAAAAAGATGGCACTTTTACAGAAAAAGAAATTATAGAACCTTTAGAAAGAAAAGCATGTTCTTTTGAACGTATTTATTTTAGTAGGGGTAATGATGCTGATATTTATAAAGAGCGTCAGCAATTAGGCCGTTACTTAGTTCCCAATGTATTAAAAGCAATTGATTATGATTTAGAAAATACAGTGTTTAGCTATATACCAAATACTGCTGAAGTTGCATTTGGTGGTTTGGTAGAAGGTATTGACGAATATATAAATAAACAAAAAGCAACAGATATTTTAAAATTAGGAACTAACATCACAGAGTTAACATTAGGTAAAATTTTAGCGAGACATCCACGTATTCACAAAGTAATTTTAAAAGATGCCAAGCAACGTACTTTTATTACGGATGATGAAAGCAGAGATAATTTAGTGAATTTAGTTTACGATATTACTTATGAAACTGTAAAAAAAGATGTTGATACATTAGTGGTTTTAGATGACAGTATTGTAAGAGGTACAACTTTAAAACAAAGTATTTTAAGAATATTAGATAGATTACATCCTAAAAAAATAATCATTATTTCCTCGGCTCCACAAATTCGTTATCCGGATTGTTATGGGATAGATATGGCAATTCTTAGCAAATTTATTGCTTTTGATGCCGCCATTTCTTTAATTAAAGAAACAGGAAAAGAATCTGTTTTAATTAATTTATATGATAAGGCAAAAGCTGAGTTATTAAAACCAAAAGAAGAACAAATAAATGTAGTTCAAGAAATTTATAGAACTTTTACCAATGAAGAAATATCGCAAAAAATTGGTGATTTATTAAAACCAAAAGGTTTAAATGCTGAACTGCAAATCATTTATCAAACTATTGAAGGTCTGCATCAATCTTGTCCTGATAACCTTGGTGATTGGTATTTTACAGGTAATTATCCAACACCAGGCGGAAACAAGGTGGCTAACAAAGCTTTTGTAAATTTTATGGAAGGTATAAACGAAAGGGCTTATTAAAAGAATAAAAAAAGTCATCAACTGAAATTCCTGATAAAAATTGGATAAATTTTAGTTAACATTTCATTTATGATTGAAGACACTAGTTATTTTAAGTGTTTGTTAATCTATAAAATATGGTGATTAAATTTTGATAAGGGCCTCAATCCTCTTTCGAATTAGTATTTGAAATGACTACTGAAGCATTGATGAAATTAATTAACTTATTTAGTGCAATGCCCCTATGTGAAATAGCATTTTTTGTTTCAGAATTAAGTTGAGCAAATGTTTCAGTATAACCATTCGGTACAAAAATGGGGTCATAACCAAAACCATTAGTTCCTATTTTTTCTGAAATTATTTTTCCGTTGATAATACCTTCAAATAAATATTCTTTTCCATCAATAATAAGAGCCATTACAGACTTAAAATGGGCATTTCTTGTTTCTTTATCTAATAAATCGAGTAATAATTTTCGCATGTTATCCTCATCATTTTTTTGTTCTCCAGCATACCTTGCCGAATAAACACCAGGCGCTCCATTCAAAGCATCTACCAATAAACCAGTATCATCGGCAAAACAATTTATTCCGGTTTGTTTGTATATAGTTTGTGCTTTTAATAATGCATTACCTTCTATAGTTGTTGAGGTTTCCTCAATTTCATTTATTAAATTAATGTCATCAAGACTTAATAAAGAAATTGTATTAGGCATAAGACTTTTAACCTCTTTTAGTTTGTTTTTGTTATGTGTTGCAAATATGAGTTGCATTATTTATTATCAATTTTAATAAATTTCTTTATAAATAGTTTATCATCAATTAGGATCTTTATAATATAACAACCTCGCGAATACAATGATGAAGATAGTGTTATGAAGTTTAGTCCAGTAGCAACTTTTTGTGTCGTTTCCTCGTATTGAATTTGTCCAAGAGAATTATAAATAGAAATTGTAACATCAATATCTTTATTTAGAATGATTGGTAAATTTATGTCTCCATCAGTTGGATTTGGAATAGGGTTTGAAACGGAAATTTCACCTAAATTTAAAGCATTACACAAATTATTGTTGGTAATGTTTTCATCTATAATTCCATTTACTTTTTCAATCTCAATACAGGTAATATTATTTGAGTTTGCGATTTGTGATGCAATTTTCGAATTAAAAGTGTATTCATAAAACGTATTTGGATTTAGCATTCCTGTCCAAGTTTCTTTAATATTTCCTCCGTCGCTTATTTGGTAATGCATATCAAAAGAAGTAATTGGAACAGAACCATAGTTAGCAACATCTGCTTCAATAGTCATAAAGCCATCATTATCCTTAATGGTTTTTACGTTTAGGATGGCCATATCCAAATATCTTCTATTAATTGAAATTGTTTTTGTATTTGAATTTTTACATCCAAATTGGTCTGTTATTATTAATGAAACGGTGTAAGTTCCTTCATTAATAAAGCTAGTACTTGGACTTTGAACAGTTGAAGTTGCAGACCCACTTATATTCCATAAATAAGAGTTTGCGTTGGCCATTGTTGGCGTGAAAGTGATAGGAGAATTGATAAAATAATTTGAAATTGGAATAGTTGTAAAATCAACAATAGGTAATGGTAACACAGTCAGTGTTTTGGTAATTATATCTTTACAACCAAAAGAGTTCGTTGCTGTTAGTTCAACTGAATAAGAACCAGAACTCGAAGTTGTAAGTGTTGGGTTTTGAACTGATGAAAATGTTGTATTATTTAGTTTCCAGTTATACGAAGACATAATCCCACTTTGCGGAACCGATAAATTTGAAATAGTTAACGTATCTTTAAAACATAAATT
>JBILOV010000277.1:0-3129 GCA_044374335.1 Bacteroidia bacterium
TTTCAGATTCGCAAAAAGCGGGAGCTTTATTTTTGGAAATAGAAGCAAACAGATTGGATGCTTATTACTTAGAGGAAGATAGTTTGATTCATGATAAATTTACTATTCTAAAAAATGTGAATCAGAATAAAAATATAAACACATATTCTAATCAATCAGTAGTTTTATCAGCATCATGGAATGGCACTTATAATTGGTCTAATAATAATTCTCAAACAAAATTTCAAATTATAACAAGCAGTAGTAGCAGTCAATATATAGTAAATGATTCCTTAAACTGTTTAGCTGATACTTTTAATTTGTTTATTACAAGTGTATTAGAAATTGATAATAACAAACATTTTATTGTGTATCCTAATCCGGTTAAACATATATTGCAGCTTAATTATTTGAATGTTAATGCCGAGTTAGAATACACAATTTCAAGTATTTCTGGACAATTTATCTGTTCTTCAAAAACAAGTTTCTTAAATGGAAAATCCGAAATCAATCTTTCTAATCTCTTATTAGCCAATAGTTCATATTTTATTACTCTTAAATTTTCAGAAAAATCGGTTACAAAACCTTTTTTTATTGATAGATAATGTAACTTTGGCCTTATAATAAGTTATTAATCAAAATCAATTTTATGCATAAATATATTTGTTTCATTTTTTCTTTATTGATAGGTGTTTTAAGTTATGCTCAAACACAAACTGATGCTGCTGGAAAAAAGCAAGGTTATTGGAAAAAAACAGATGTTAAAACTAAGAAATTAATTTATGAAGGATTATTTAAAGATGATAAACCCCAGGGAGTTTTTAAATACTATTATCCTCACGATACAATAAAAGCAATTATGAATTTTAAACAAGATGGAAAATACGCATATTCAACTTTGTTTCATCCAACAGGTAAAAAAATGGCATATGGCAAATATATTGGAGAAGATAAGGATTCCGTATGGACTTATTACGATGAGAAATCCATAATGATTTCTAAAGAATCTTATGTAAAAGGAAAGAAAGACGGAATGGAATACGTTTATTTTCCGGATGGTATTATTAGTGAAGAACGAAAATACAAAATGGGCAAAATGGATGGGCCTTATAAATTGTATTATGACAAAACTTTAGTTAAAAGTGAAGGTGTATATGTCGATGGAAAATTAGAAGGAAAAAATGCATTTTATTATCCTAATAATGTTTCAGCTGCTGTTGGTTATTATAAAAATGGAACAAAAATTGGACCTTGGCTTTACAGGGACAAAAATGGTAAAATTACAGAAAGAGAATTGTATAAACCAGGCGGTAAATTAGCATCAGCAAAAGAAACCGAGGAGTTTTTTAATAAAAATAAAAATTCTGAAGATAAATTAAAGTCTGCTGAAACTAAAACAACTACAGCAAAACCAAAGCCTACAAATGTTAAGCCTAAAGCAACAAATTAGTTTAAAAAATAATTTAATGATACGCAAATAATTGCTTTATATCCTGTGTGAAAACTCAGTGTAATTTGCGATTAAATTAAGAAGAATAAAACATGAGTAAACACGGAAAAGTATTAGTGGCAATGAGCGGAGGAATTGATAGTTCGGTTGCTGCTATGATGTTACATGAACAAGGTTACGAAGTTATTGGAATTACCATGAAAACATGGGATTACGAAACTTCAGGTAGTACAAAAAAAGAAACAGGATGTTGCAGTTTGGATAGTATTAATGATGCTCGCTCAATGGCAGTAACATTTGGTTTCCCTCATTATATATTAGATATCAGAGCAGAATTTGGAGATCATATTATCAGTAATTTTGTTGAAGAATACTTAGCAGGGCGTACACCAAACCCCTGTGTATTATGCAATACGCATATTAAATGGGAAGCATTATTAAAACGAGCAGATATGTTAGATTGCGAATTTATTGCAACTGGGCATTATGCCCAAATTCGCGAAGAAAATAATCGCAAAGTTATTTTTAAAGGGATTGATCAAACTAAAGATCAAACTTATGTGC
The DNA here is from genome assembly GCA_044374335.1 of Bacteroidia bacterium. Classification (GTDB taxonomy): domain Bacteria; phylum Bacteroidota; class Bacteroidia; order B-17B0; family Aurantibacillaceae; genus UBA4416. The sequence continues at coordinate 1,994 of JBILOV010000277.1, forward strand.
TATGGGGCTTGGGACAAGATAGTTTAAAACGAACCATGTTTCCATTAGGTAAATTTAAAAAACCGGAAATAAAACAAATGGCAAAAGATGCCGGCTTTATAGATTTAGCAAATAAAAGCGAGAGTTACGATATTTGTTTTGTGCCTGATAATGATTACCGTTCGTTTTTAAAACATCGCTTACCAAATTTAGAGGCAAGTGTTGAAGGAGGTAATTATTTATACAAAGGAAAAAAAGTTGGTACGCATCGTGGGTATCCTTTTTACACAATTGGCCAGCGTAAAGGTTTAGATTTAGCAATGGGAGAACCTGTATTTGTTAAGGAAATTATACCCGAAACAAATACGGTTGTATTGGGCGATTTAGATGATTTAAAAGAAATGGAAATTAATGTGCGTGATTTTAATTTAATTAAATACGAATCGTTGCCTCAAGATTACGTGGCCTTAACAAAAATCCGTTATAAAGATTCAGGGCGTTTAAGCACTATTAATACAATTGATAATAAATTGAATATTGTTTTTCATGAATCAGCTACTGGCATTGCACCTGGTCAAAGTGCTGTAATTTACGAAGGTGATGACTTAATTGGTGGTGGTTTTATTGACAGAAAACCATTAATTAGTTTATAGCATATTTTATTATAATTTAAATTTAACCCATCTGAAGAAATTTTGGTGGGTTATTTATTTTCCAAATTTATCCCAAAACCAACCACTTGTAAGTAAAACCTAGCCAGTTAACAATTAGCATAAACCTTTAGAGTTTGTGGCGGTATAATTGTATAGAATTGAATAAGAATCTAAATTTTATACCATACCATAACTTAATCTAATAAAAACTAATCGTTATGAAAACTTTAAATTTAAAATCAAAAGACAACAAAATAAGCATTATCGTTTGCATCATTTTGTTAGCCATCCATTCCTCAGTTTTTTCTCAAAATAAATTAATGACTTTACCATCTTCAATTAATTTGCATTTTGCATTGCCGATTATTGCTGTGCTATGCTTATTTACCTTTTTATTATTTGCTTTTATGAAGCAAAAAAATCATTAAAAATTGTTTGTTGTTTTAGTTTGTTTGTGTTTGAAAGTTCAGTTGAAAGTGATTTCAACTGAACTTCTTATTTGGT
>JBILOV010000232.1:0-3753 GCA_044374335.1 Bacteroidia bacterium
CGAACTAGTTTAGTATTTGCTTTGTATATGTTTTTATTTAATGACATCATTAAACCAGGCGATTTAATAACCTTAATGTTTTTCTCATTCTTTTTATTTAACCCATTACAAGAATTAGGAAATGTTATTGCTACATATAATGAAACGAAGGCATCGATGGATAATTTTAGTAAATTAATAAATTCTAAAAGTGAAGAAAAACCACTCAATCCTCAAACAATAGGAATTATAAACAATTTACGCTTTTCGCACATTTCATTTAAGCACCAAACAGCTAATTATTATGCCGTTTCTGATATATCTTTTGATGCCAAGGTAGGCGAAACAATCGCTTTTGTTGGTCCATCGGGAAGTGGAAAAACAACCTTGGTAAAAATGTTGGTGGGACTTTATAATACATCCGAAGGTGATATTTTTTATAATGAAAAAAATGCTAAAGACATTGACTTAAATGAATTAAGGCAACAATTAGGTTTTGTTACACAAGATGCTCAGCTGTTTTCTGGAACAATAAAAGACAATTTATTATTTGTAAAACCAACAGCAACTGATGAAGAGATAAATGATGTGCTACAAAAAGCTGCTTGTCAAAATTTATTAAAACGTGCGGAAAATGGATTAAATACTACCATTGGAGAAGGTGGGATTAAAGTGTCCGGTGGAGAAAAACAACGTTTATCTATTGCAAGAGCATTATTAAGAAATCCGCATTTATTAATTTTTGATGAGGCTACATCTGCCCTTGATTCAATCACAGAAGAAGAAATTACACAAACCATTAGAAACATTTCTTCAAACCAAGATAGAATTACGGTATTAATTGCACATCGTTTATCTACAATTATGCATGCCGATAAAATATTTGTTTTAGAGCAGGGCAAAATTATTGAACAAGGAAAGCATCACGATTTACTTAATGAAAAAGGTTTATATTATGCCATGTGGAGACAACAAATTGGTGAGAGGAAATAACTAAATAAAATCATCCACTTTGTAGGAGTCTTTTAATTGATTTTAAGAAATATTATAGCTATCGATATTTGTTAATTATTTTTGTTAGGAAGAGTATTACAACTATCAAAATTTAAACAATGAGTGTATATTTGCATAAAAAACTAGCTAATTTAGCTACTTACCTATTTTTTTTAAATAAATAATAATACACTCAATAATACATTTATATGTCAAAATTCAAAATTGGAGTTCTTCGCGAAGAAAAATCACCGCCAGACAAACGAGTTCCTTTAACACCTTTAATTTGTAACGAATTGTTGCGAACCTATCCAAATTTGGAAATAGTTATTCAGCCAAGTAAAATAAGATGTTATAGTGATGATGAATATTTAGCATTTGGATTAACCTTACAGGAAGATTTAAGCGATTGTGATGTATTAATGGGTGTAAAAGAAGTGCCCAAAGAAAATTTGATTCTTGGTAAAAAATATTTTTTCTTTTCACATACTATAAAAAAACAGGCTCACAACCTTAAGTTAATGAAAACTTTGATTGATAAGAAAATTCAAATGATTGATTACGAAACCTTAACCGACAAAAACCATAATCGAATTATTGGTTTTGGTCGCTTTGCTGGTATTGTAGGAACGTATAATGGTATTTTAGGTTATGGTCGAAAATATGATTTATTTCAAATTAAACCAGCTAATCTTTGCAGAGACAGAGCTGAAATGGAAGAAGAATTAAAACGAGTAAAATTACCAAATATTAAAATTGCCTTAACTGGTGGTGGACGTGTTGCTAATGGTTCTATCGAAATATTATCTGCGCTAAGAATTAGAAAAGTAACTCCAGAAGAATTTTTAATGGCTTCATTCAGAGAGCCTGTTTATTGCCAGTTAAATCCAAGAGATTATGTTGAACGACCAAATGATCATAATTTTGATTTAAACGATTTCTTTAGTCATCCTGAACATTTTGTTTCCAAGTTTTCTCCTTTTACAAAAGCAACCGATATTTTTATCTCTGCTCATTTTTGGGATCCACGTTCACCTAAAATGTTTACAACAGATGATATGAAAGCTTCTGATTTTAAAATGAGTGTAATTGCTGATATTACTTGTGATATTGATGGGTCAGTTCCTACTACATTAAGATCAAGTACAATTGAACATCCATTTTATGGTTATAATCCAAAAACAAATAATGAAGACGTTCCTTTTAACAAAGATACAATATGTGTTATGGCAGTAGATAATTTACCCTGTGAATTACCAAGAGATGCCAGTGATGATTTTGGAAAAGATTTGATGGAACGTGTTTTACCATTTTTGTTTAAAGAAGATGTTGATCAAATTATTGAACGTGCCAGTATTTGTAAACAGGGAAAATTAACCAAGAATTTTGAATACCTAAGCGACTACGCTTATTAATAATAAAAAAGGTTAGAAAAAAATTCTAACCTTTTTTATTTCTGAACAAAAACAAAAACGTCTTCGTTATCGCGTTTCATCAAATACTTTTCTCGGGCAAAAGTTTCTAAGCTCTTCTTGTTATTTTGCAATTCAATAACTTCTTTTTTATTATTTTCTATTTCGGTAATGTAATATTCTTTTTCTGAGTTCAATTTATTACACTTTTTAATTAAATCAAATTGAGTAAACACATCATTTTTATCAAAATATAAAAGCCAAAAAAATAGTCCAACAACTACTAAAAAAAATTTATTTTTTAATATTTTAAGAATTACCATATAACAAAACACTATTTTTAGTTATTCAAATTTAAATCATTAAAAAAAACAATTATATGTTATTTAAAAATGTTATACATACCTGTTTGTTAGTTGTTTTAACTCTATCATTATCAAAGGCTCAGGTAAAAACATTGGCCTTTAAAGCAGGGCAATTAAAAAGCCCAAGGGTAAAAGATGCTTATGAAACTAAATGGCCTCAATTAAAATTGGATTTAAAATCAATTTTAGTTAACCCCGATAATTTTGATATTTATTTGAGAGCTTTTAAATATGAGAAAATAGTTGAAGTTTGGCTAAAAAATCAAGAAGATGTTAAATATAAACTATTTAAAACATATGATATTTGTGCAATTAGTGGCGATTTAGGTCCTAAAAGAAAAGAAGGTGATGAACAAGTGCCTGAGGGATTTTATAAAATAGATTTATTTAACTCAAAAAGTGATTATTATTTAAGCATGCGAATAAATTATCCAAATTCAAGTGATTTAACATTAAAAGAAGGAATTAGTCCTGGAGGTGCAATTATGATGCATGGCAATTGTGTAACTAATGGTTGCATACCGATGACCGATGATAAAATAAAAGAATTGTATGTTTTATGCCTAGAAGGTCGTAATAGAAATATTCCTATTTATATTGATATTTATCCTATAAAGTTTACTACTGAAAATTTAAAAATGTTAGAATCTAATTATTCTAAAAGCAAATTATCTTTTTGGAAAACACTGAAAATAGGATATGATTATTTTGAAACAAACCATTGGCTTCCAAGAATTAACATTGATTCTAAAGGAAATTATGTTTTAGATAAAGTAGAAATGCAAGCTACCGGTAAATCTTCGAAACCTTAAAAATCAATTTAAATGTATGAGACCGTTTAATTTTGTATTGCAAAAATTGTTATGATTATATTTTTGGTGGAAAAAATGTAAATAATTCAGAAGCTTGCAAAATAATTACAAAATTAACTGATACATTAACTCGTCTTCAAATTGATTAATTGAAATTCTGTTCCATTGTTTTTTTGTTCCAATCATTTCAAA
>JBILOV010000234.1:0-3747 GCA_044374335.1 Bacteroidia bacterium
TTGGTAGTTTTGATAGCAAACTCCTTTAGCATTTTTTTTGCACCACTATGTTTATCTCCATCTGAACCACTTAAATAGGTGCCTCCCAAATCAAAAGCTACATGCATTACAACTGTTTTTGCCGTTTTATTTTCTTCAAACTTAGAGTATATATCTACAGGATTATTACCCCAGTCTTTAATTAATATATTATCTCCAAAAATTTCACCATTATCACTTTTTACTTTCTCGTTCTTAAAATCTTTTAAGAAACTTTTCCATTTACTTTCAACATCATCTTTTGAGGTTTCATAAATAGTTGTAGAATAAGCATTATGGCTACCTGAAGAAAATTTTTCTGAACCATCATTTACAGTAATTTTTTGTGCACTAACTGAGTTTAATAAACACAAAGCGGATAATGTTAGAATATTTTTTTTCATGATTACTATTAAAAAATTATTATACTAAGTTATAACTTTAATCTACATCCGTTACACCACCTGAAATAATAAACTTCATGGCATCACCTCCATCAATATTTAAAGGTGTAATTTGTTCTCTCGAAACAATTACCAATCTGCCGGAAAATGAATAGGAATATGGTAAATAAACAGCGCATTTATCTTTTATTTCCCATTCACTCAAATCGTCTTGGGTTATAAATCCTAATTCTTGAATATTAGATTGAGGGTTTGTTAACACCAATACTGGCTTTGTAAAACGTTTTTTATTGCCCATAAAAGCATTCATAAAATCTTTAATAGGAGAATAAATATGCCTAATTATTGGTGCATGTTCTAACTTTTCTTCAATAAATGTAAATAATTTTTTAAATATAAATGATGATGCTAATAACCCTATAATGGTAATTATAATTAATAATGCCACAAAGGAAATTACTGTATCTAAAAACATACTTCCTGTTAAACCCACAAATGAAAATATACCTTCAAAAAACTGAAATAATTTAACAAACACAATTACTGTTATGCCAATTGGAATAAATAAAACTAATCCTTGCAAAAAATATTTTAAAATAGTACCCATGTTTATACCCAATTAATTCCTTTTTTTAACTTATCAAGTGTGTTTTGTTCTTGCGAACCTTCTTTGGGTTTAAAATCATAAACCCAACTTGCATTAGTAGGTAAACTCATTAAAATTGATTCGATTCGACCATTTGTTTCTAATCCAAATTTAGTTCCCTTATCATACACTAAATTAAACTCAACATAACGACCTCTTCTTAACAACTGCCATTGCTTTTGTTCTTCGGAAAATGATTTTGTTTTATTTTTATGCATTAATGATACGTAGGTTGAGGCAAATATGCTACCAACATCTTGCCAAAATGCAAAATTTTGTTTAAAATTTAAATGTTCATTTTCATTTAATCTATCGAAAAATATTCCACCAATACCTCTAGTTTCTTTGCGATGATTAATATAAAAATAATCATCAGCCCATATTTTAAATTTTGGATAATAGGATTCGTGATGTTTATCGCAAACATTTTTTAATTGTTGATGAAAAAACTGAGCATCCTCATCTACAATATAATGAGGTGTTAAATCAATGCCACCACCCAGCCATTTTGTGCCATTACTCATTTCAAAATACCTGATATTCATATGAATAATTGGCACCAATGGACTTTTAGGATGAATAACAATAGATACTCCTGTGGCAAAAAAAGTTGTTTCACTATGAGATAAATTTGAAACGCTATGTTCTTTTTCTTTAAATAAAAAATCGGGTGTTTTACCACTTACTGCAGAAAACATGACGCCTCCTTTTTCAATTACAGTTCCATTTTCAATAACTCTTGAACGTCCGCCACCACCTTCTTCGCGAGTCCAGTTTTCTTCTTTAAATTTTCCTAAACCATCTTCTTGTTCAAGGGATCGACAAATGCTATCTTGAAGAGATTTTAACCACTCTGTAATGTTTTCTTTATTTATTTCCATCCTAATTTTTGCAATTTATAATTAGAATATTTATAGATGTAAGCCGCTTTGTTTTCAAAACCAGTTTGATTATCTAGTTTGTAAAACTTAAAACCTGTATAAACACCTTCGCTATTATATTTATCTAGATTTAGAAAAAAATCGGGTCCTTGATTTTTTAAATTTGAGAGATAATACATTGCAATATCAAAACCTTGAAAGTAATATTCGGAAGGATTAACTGTATAAATTTCCTGATATGATTTTGAAAATTTACGAATTGTTGAATCTTGGAAATCGATAAGATTTGGAGAAGCAAAATGAAACTTCAATTCATTTAAATATTCCTGATCCAAATTATCAACATTAGAAATACTGTTAAAACCCATTAAAATTATATTCTTTTTATTAGAAAATGCATATAGTTGCGTGATGAAATCTTGTATGTAAACTAAATTATTAGTTAATAAAACTACTACATTTTGTTTTCCTGTAATAAAAGAAGCCTTTACACCTGCTACACCTTTTACTTCAGTAATGGTATCTTTGCTATTTTTAATGTGTTTTAATATCGATCCATTATATCTGCTTTTAAATGTTTTTATATACTGTTGATCTTTAGTTGTAGAATTTACTATAATAATATTGGACGATGATTTTAAAGAATCGCTACAATAATCAGCTAAACTTTCGATTAAAGTATAAACGGACGGTGTTACTTTACTTACCAAAGCATTATCAAATAATATTTTATTTTGTTGAATTACAGGTGAAACAATTGGAATTCCCATACGCTTAGCATGACTAGATACTAACTTAAATATACCAGAATACAAAGGCCCAAAAACAGCATCTAACTTTTTAAATTCTACTGTTTTACAAATCGATTCAATTTTAATTGAATCTCTTTCCTCTGCGTCAAACAACTGAATATTGACGTCAAAATCTTTTGATATTAAAGAATCTACAGCTTTTTTAAAGCCAGCATAAAAATCGAGTGCTAAGGACTGTGTTTGAGGGAAATTTGATTTTGCACGAACCAATTCATCTACATTTATATTTTCACTTTCTAATAATTTAAATGGCAAAAACAAACCAATATTATATGCTAATTTTTTATCCTTATGAATTAAAGCAGTATCCTCGGGTATTGTAACTATTGTTGAGGAAGTTACAATTGGAAGTGTTGTATTAGCTTTTAGTGAACCAATTTTTAGAACCTGACCTTGTTTAATACCATCTTTAACTAAAGGATTCCATTTTAAAATATCCTCCTGTGAAACATTTAGCTTTTTGGCAATAGCAAACATAGTTTCACTTTGTTGAACTGTATATGTATCTGCTGCTATACCGGAAGCTGAACTAAGAATTATAGATGGCTTGATGTCATCATTTTTTTTCTTTTCACCCACAATAATATAATCACCTACTTTTAAACCATTATTAATAGTAGGATTATAGGTTGCTAATTTTTTATCATCAATCGTATATTTTTTTGTGATAGCATAAACAGTTTCTCCTTTTAATACTTTATGATATGTATACTTATTAGTATCAATTGCTAAAGTTTGTTTAGGTAATAAACTTTCGAAAGGAATTTTTAATTCTTGACCATTTTTTAATCCATCAATTGCCTCATCGTTTTCTGTTAAAATAGAATTAACGTCAATTGCATAAATTTTAGAAATAGCATATAAACTTTGCCCTTTTTCTACTTTATGAATGAAGTACTTTTTACCTCCAATTGTTTTTATATTAGTTGATTTGGTTTGAGCCGAAAAGAAATAAGAAATAAGACATAAGATAAAAGACAAAGAGA
>JBILOV010000235.1:0-3728 GCA_044374335.1 Bacteroidia bacterium
TATGTTTGCTAACATGATTTGATTTCATTTTTATAGCTTCCGAAAACACGCTTGCAACGGATGCAATAACAATGATTGTTATAACAAGGCCGGTAACCAAAATTCCTAAACATGAGCCAAAAAACGCTCCAAAAAATTGTTTCATATGCAGATATTATTGTTTTTTATCCCGATAGCTATCGGGAGTCATATGGTTTAGCCAGTTTATCTTCAATTGTTTTTGTGTTTTGTTAAACATGGCTATTTCATATTGTTTTTAAAAAAAGTACAACTAATTAAAGTAAATAAATATACTTTTCGACAAAATTAAAGTACTTTCTGTTACTTTTACCAATAATTATATGAACGTTACGTATTTATGTTTAGGCGGTAATATTGAGGATAGGGAAAAGTACATTGAACTTGCTTTATCTAAAATAGCTTATCAAGTTGGAAAAATAACTTCAAAATCAAAGATTTATGAAACAGAAGCTTGGGGTGTAGAAAATCAACAGGCATATTTAAATCAATGTATTGAAGTAAAAACAAATTTAACCTCGCACGAGTTAATTGATATATTGCTATTAATTGAAAAAGATTTAGGCAGAGAGCGAACTTTAAATATCAATTACGAGCCGCGAAGTATAGATATTGATATCCTTTTTTATAATAATGAAATTATCAATACACCTCAACTCATTGTGCCTCACCCACGTTTACATTTAAGGAAATTTGTATTGATTCCTTTAAATGAAATAACACCAAACTATTTGCATCCCTTGTTAAATAAATCTATCTTTAAATTACTAACTGAGTGTGATGATGCATCAGAAGTGACACATTATAGAATTAATAATTAAGTATGTTTATTTGTATAGAAGGTAACATTGGATCTGGAAAAAGCACCCTAGCAAATGCGTTAGCTAAAAAAATAAATGCAACTTATTTGCCCGAACAATTTGAGGAAAATACTTTATTACCCTTATTTTATAATAATCAAAAAAAGTATGCATTTCCTACAGAATATTCTTTTTTGATAGACCGACAAAAACAACTCACAAATTATTTTAAAAACAGTAAAAAAAATGTAATTACAGTTAGTGATTTTCATTTTGATAAATGTTTATGTTTTGCTAATGCTAATTTAACCTCTAAGGATTTTACGTTTTTTAAAAAGCATTTTAAGCCCTTAAAAAATACATTACCAACCCCAAACCTAATAGTGTATTTAGATACAACAACCCATTTATTATTAGATAATATTGAAAAAAGAGGGAGGGAAATTGAGAAAAATTTAAAACAGGAATACCTCAGGAAATTAAAAAAATCATTAGACAAATATTATATGGTTAATGGTAAATTAAACACACTCGTTTTAATTTTAACAATAAATCAATATACCTCCTCAACCATGGATAATTGTTGCAAAGAAATTATCGAAATTATAAATAAAATTAAAAATAAATAATAAAGCACCATGTTTCCCGCTTCCGAAATAATTGAAAAATCGCAAATAGTTTATGAAGATAATCATCTTATTATCATCAATAAAAAAGCATCTGAAATTGTTCAAGGCGACAAAACAGGCGATATACCTTTATCTGAAAAAGTTAAAAACTATATTAAACAGCGTGATGATAAACCAGGAAATGTATTTTGCGGAGTTTGTCATCGCTTGGATAGGCCTGTTTCAGGAATAGTGATTTTTGCAAAAACAAGCAAAGCTTTATCTCGTATAAATGAGTTGTTTAGAGATAAAACAATTCAAAAAACATATTGGGCAGTGGTAAAAAATAAACCACCACATATAACCGAAAGGTTAACGCATTACCTGATAAAAAACGAAAAAACAAATACATCCAAAGCGTTTACAACAGAAAGACAAGGAGCATTAAAAGCTGAATTATCTTATACTTTAATTGCCTCTATATCGAACTATCATTTACTGGAAATAAATTTATATACTGGCCGTCATCATCAAATACGTGCGCAACTATCTGCCATTGGATGCCCAATAAAGGGAGATTTAAAATATGGTTTCGATAGATCTAATCAAACTCCTTTTATTCATTTACATTCTTATAGAACAGAATTTATTCATCCTATTAAACAAGAGCCAGTTAGTATTAATTGTAAACCCAGAACAGATGATACTGTATGGAATGAATTAATGAAAGCTATTTAAACTTGGCTTGTAATACACTACCAAATGCTTTTATTCCGATAACGATTTGTTGTCATCTGGTTTAGCTAGTTTATTTTCTCTCAATATTTGTAATGATGTGTTTATGTTTTTCTTCAAAACATAGTTATTTTATATAATTAGATGTAATCATTTCGCTTTAATTTTTTATTTATAACTGCTAAGGCAAATATTATTAGTAGTTGAATATATTTGCCCTTATAAGATGGTTTTTGTAGTTTTATAAAATATAGATTTCTTTAAGATAAATGGTTTTTTCGAGTTTAACATTTTTATATCTTTTTTTACCGCTGTGTTTAGTTTTACATTACAGCACTAAAAATAATTTATTTCGAAATTTTTCTTTAACTATATTTTCTTTAATTTTTTACGCTTGGGGAGAACCACTTTGGATTTTTTTATTATTATTTAGCTCGTTTTTTGATTATGCTAACGGTTTATTAATCGAAAAATATCGGGGAAATATAAAATCTAAAATTATTTTAACGCTATCAATTGTTGGAAACATTGGAATATTGGTAGCATTTAAGTATGGAGGTTTTATATGGGAAAATATTAATTTTTTTATAACGCTTCCTTTTCCTAAACCAACAAATACCTTACCCATCGGCATTTCTTTTTATACGTTTCAAACTGTGTCATACACAATTGATGTATACCGTGGTGAGGTAAAAGCTCAGAAAAATGTAATAAATTTTTTAATGTTTGTGAGTTTGTTTCATCAGCTTGTAGCAGGACCAATAGTGCGTTATCAAACCATTGAATCTGAAATGGAAAACAGAAAATTTGATTGGAATGATATCAGTTCCGGTGTATGGCGTTTTTGTTTAGGTCTTTTTAAAAAAGTTTTAATAGCTAATATAGCTGGAGAACTCGTAAATAAGTATCTCGAAGTTGGCTTTAATGACTTATCTTCTCTTGAAGCTTGGTTTGGAATTACTATGTTTTCTGTTCAAATTTATTTTGATTTTTCTGGTTATTCCGATATGGCTATTGGTTTGGGAAGAATGTTTGGATTTCATTATGATGAAAATTTCAAACATCCTTATGCAGCAATTTCTGTAGGTGACTTTTATCGACGTTGGCACATTTCTTTAGGTAAATTTTTTAGAGATTATGTTTATATTCCTTTAGGTGGAAATAGAAAATACCAATTTAGAAATATCATGATAGTATGGCTACTTACCGGCTTATGGCATGGTGCAAGTTGGAATTTTGTTTTTTGGGGGTTTTATTTTGGTTGTTTTATGATAATAGAAAAACTCTTAGAAAAAGTGTTAGACAAAACGCCTAGATTAATCAGACATTTATACACCATATTACTAATTATATTTAGTAGATCCATTTTTTATTTTGTTGACTTTAAACAACTGAAATTTTTTATAGCCAAACTTTTCAATACTACCACTCCTGTTAATGAAGGATTTTATTCAGATATTTACAACCATGTTTTTTGGTTCATTTTAGTGATAGTAATGTGTATTCCTTGGGATGAAATTTTTACTAAGCAGCATAAAATTAATATTGTAACTCAAAACATTTTTAA
>JBILOV010000236.1:0-3722 GCA_044374335.1 Bacteroidia bacterium
AATATTATATTTTTTATTTGCTTCATATATTTTGAAAATCGAATACAAATATATACTTTTGCAACCTTAAATCTGAACAGTTCCGATAATCATCGCAGTCAGATTGGGCCTATAGCTCATTCGGTTAGAGCAACTGACTCATAATCAGTAGGTGCCTGGTTCGATTCCAGGTGGGCCCACAAAACCCTCAGTAATTTTTTACTGGGGGTTATTTACATAATTTTTTTTGATTTCATGTTTGTAAGTTTAAATTGTTGTTTTGATGTGACTTTTTTTATGGAAAATAAATCTATTTTTAAAAATTATATCTAGACTTTCTGAAAACAATTAAATTTTGGATAAAAAAAATCCCTAATTCGTTTCCAAATTAGGGATTTTGATTAAGTAAGTAAAATTAAGCTTCTTGTTCTACTTTTGGAGCGGCTGCTAAAATTTCAGCATTTGCTGCAGAAGCATATTGATCGAAGTTTTTGATAAATTGCTCAGCTAAGTTTTTAGCTTTGGCATCATAAGCCGCTTTATCAGACCAAGAATTACGAGGATCTAAAATTTCAGTAGGAACATCGGTACACGTTTTAGGAAATTTTAAACCAAAAAAGTTAGTTGTACCCATTTCTGCTTTATCTAATTCTCCATTTAATGCAGCAGTAATTAATGAACGTGTGTAAGATAATTTAATACGATTACCAACACCGTAAGAACCACCAACCCATCCAGTGTTTAATAACCAAACGTTTACATTGTGTTTCTTTAATTTTTCTCCTAATAATTCAGCATATTTTGTTGGGTGTAAAGGTAAAAATGCTTTACCAAAACAAGCCGAAAAAGTTGTTGTAGGCTCAGTAATGCCCATTTCTGTTCCAGCAACTTTTGCTGTGTAACCAGAGATGAAGTTATACATCGCTTGACCTGTATTTAACTTAGAGATTGGAGGTAAAACTCCAAATGCATCACATGTTAAAAAGAAAATATTTTTTGGAATATCGCCAACCGCAGGAGTAACAGCATTATCAATATAATTAGCCGGATAACTTACTCGCGTATTTTCAGTACGTGAAACATCTGCATAATTTACAGTTGATGTACCTTCGTAAAAATTAATATTTTCTAATAATGAACCAAATTTAATAGCATTAAAAATTTGTGGTTCTTTTTCAGCAGTTAGGTCAACGCATTTTGCATAACAACCGCCTTCAAAGTTAAATACTGAGTTATCAGCCCACCCATGCTCATCATCACCAATTAATTTACGAGTTGGATCAGCTGATAGAGTTGTTTTTCCGGTTCCTGATAATCCAAAGAAAATAGCGGTATCACCATCTTTACCAATGTTAGCAGAACAGTGCATTGAAAGCACTTTTTTATCATGTGGTAAAATATAATTTAATACTGCAAAAATAGATTTTTTAATTTCTCCTGTATAAGCTGTACCACCAATTAAAATTACTTTTTTAGTAAAATTAATGATTGCAAAGTTATGTTGACGAGTACCATCAATTGCAGGATCTGCCATAAAACCTGGTGCATTTAAAATAACCCATTCGTGCTTAAAAGTTTTAATTTCTTCGGCAGTAGGACGTAAAAATAAATTTGAAGCAAATAAATTAGCCCAAGGTGTTTCTGTAACAACGCGAATATTAATTCTAAATGAAGGGTCAGCGCAGGCATAAGAATCTCTAACCCAAACTTCTTTATTTCCTAAATAAGCTAACATGCGGTTATGCAGCGCATCAAATTTATCAGATTCAAAACGGTTATTTACATCACCCCACCAAACACTGTCTTTTGTTTTTTCGTCATAAACTACAAATTTATCTTTAGGTGAGCGGCCGGTAAATTCTCCAGTATCAATAGCTAAAGCACCAACATCAGTTAATACACCTTGTCCGCGAACAATAGTTTCTTCTACCAATTCAGACGGAGGTAAATTCCAATAAGCCATTTCAACGTTTGCTAAGCCTAATTGGGCAACAGAAGCATCTTGTGCTTTTAATCCAATTTCGTTCATTATAAAAATAATTTAATAAAGTTAGGCTGCAAAAATACAAAAAAAATCGAGCCTTTTTTGGCTCAATTTGCACAATTTTTGAATCAAAACTTGATTTTTGTTGAAAAAAAATATTTATAATTTGAAAATTATAGTGTAAATATTTTTGTTATCTTGACTGATGAGTACATTCAGCATTTTCAGAAATAATAAGCATATCTGTTCCGGCTGCTATCTTTTTAATGTCTTCAATAAAAGTAATTAAATCTTTTTTAGCAGTTAATTCAGCCAAATTAAAACAATAATCCGTTTCACCTTCTCTTCCCCAGTTAATTATTTTATAAGCTGGTTTTTTTGCGTGACTATCAACATATGATAAAAATGCTGCTTTTTTTTCATAATCGGTTCCTGCGCCTTTACTGATAAAAGATACTATTAGTCTAAATGCAATTGGTGCATCCGGAGTATTTGCAAAAGAAGTTGCTGTGCTTTCAGTTGTTTTCAAGGTTTCTTTTTTCGCTTTGCATGACATACAAGCTAAACTTGCTAAGGAGGCTAAAAAAAATAGTGTTTTCATATACGTTTTGTTATTGTTTTTTTATTGTCATTCTTGTACTAATTTATCGAAGCATGTATTATTCTGCATCTTTTCTCGATTTCTTTTGTAGATGCTGAATGAAAAGCATGACTATATTTCTTAAAATTAAGGATTGGATTATAAAGATAATTTTTTATTTAAATTTCCTATCTAATTCTCTATTTAAATCTTTCGTTTTTAAATCGTCGCGTTTATCAAATAATTTTTTTCCTTTAGCTACAGCAATTTCAACTTTTGCATAACCGTTATCAGATGTAAATAATAGTGTAGGTATAATAGTTAAACCTTTATCCTGCATTTTTTTTTGCAATTTATTTAATTCTTGTTTATTAAGCAGTAATTTTCGTTCTCTGGTTGGTTCGTGATTGTATAAATTACCTTCTGTATAAATACTAATATTTAAACTTTTTATAAATAATTCTCCATTTCTAAAATAACAAAAACTATCTACTAAAGATGCTTTACCTTCTCTGATAGCCTTAATTTCAGTACCAACTAATACAATGCCAGCAGTATATTTTTCAATAAAACTGTAATCAAAACTAGCTCTTCGATTTTTGATTGATATTTTTTGCTGTATATTCGGTTTCAATTACGTTAAATTTGGAGGTAAAGATACATAAAATTAATTGTTGTGAATATACACTTAACTATAGCAAAAGAAAATGATTTAAAAATAATTGCTCAGTTGGCTCGTTTAATATGGAATGACCATTATGTAGAAATTATTGGACTGGAACAAGTTGATTATATGTTGGATAAGATATATAATATAGACAGTTTATTAGAACAGTTAAATGAAAAAAAACATACGTTTTATTTAATTGAAAGTGATGTTGATATTTTAGGATTTATTTCTGTAAGTTCGGATAATCAGCAAGATTATTTTATTCATAAATTTTATATAAATCAACAAACATCTAACCTAGGAATAGGTACTAAAACACTTAATTTGTTGATTCAAAAAATAACGCCTAAATCTTTGACACTCACAGTTAATAGGCAAAATTTTAAATCTATTAATTTTTACTTTAAAAATAATTTTAAAATAAATAGAGTAGAGGATTTCGATATCGGAAATAACTATCAAATGAATGATTTTGTAATGACTAGAAAATTTTAGAATACTATTTAAAA
>JBILOV010000034.1:0-13919 GCA_044374335.1 Bacteroidia bacterium
AAATATACGTATTATTCAAATAAAACACATTTTCAATAAAAATGTTTTAACAAAATTAAGGGAGTTAATTAAAAAAGGGAAAAACAACATAAAGGCAAACAATACTAATCTAGGAAAGTGATTTTAAAGTGATAATATTAAAAAATATTTTTAGAAATTGTTGATATTATAAAAAACAAAAACCCTAAACTATATAATAGTAAAGGGTTTTTGTTTTTTATTGGTGGCTTTGCTAGGAATCGAACCTAGATCGTAGGCTTCGGAAACCCAAATACTATCCATTGTACTACAAAGCCATTTTATTTAACAAATATAAGTATTAAATTTATGCTCATTAGTTACAATAATTTATTTTGAATTTCGTTACTTCAATATGCAATCAAAAAAAAGTCTTTTAATTTTATTTATCTGCATTAGCTTATGTGGTTTTTCGCAAGTTAAAGTGGGGCAATGGCTCGATCATTTATCCTATAATTACGCTAATAGCGTTGTTAAGGTTGGTGATAAAGTCTATTTTTCAAATGGCTCAGGTTTAGCAACTTATAATACTGGTGACAATAGCCTTGAAAAATTTACAAAAATTGATGGGCTTTCTGACATTGGCGTTCAATTGCTTCGAAAAAATGATTACAATAATTCAATTTTAGTAATTTACGAAAACACCAATATTGATGTCATTGACAATAGTGATAAAATAATTAATGTTTCTGATATAAAAAGAAAGATAATTATTGGCAAAAAAACAATTAATGATGTTTACTTTAAAGGTAAAAATGCCTACCTATCTTGCGGCTTTGGCATCATTGTTTTTGATACTGATAAATTAGAAATAAAAGACACATATTACCTAGGAAATGCAACTTCAAATTTAGAGGTTTACCAAGTTACAAGTAACGATACAGCCATATTTGCCGCAACACCAAACGGTATATTTTATGGCAACAAAAACAGCAACTTAAGTTTCTATCAAAACTGGAAGTCATTAAATGTAGGTTTACCGGCAGGTCCTTATAATTCTATTGTAAATTTTAACGGTAAATTAATTACCAATTATTCCGAATTATTAAAATCTAATACAGTATTTAAAGATACGTTGTATGAATATACGCCATCTGGTTGGACAACATATACACTCAATATCAATCATAAAGGCGTTTCAAACAAAAAATTATATGATTATTCAAAATTTAATAAGTTACTTGTTTTAGATCAATGGGGGCTTTCTGAATTTGATGCCATTGGTACAAGATTTAATTATCTTACAAACTATGGCTTTGATGTTGCTCGTATTAATGATGTTTTTTATGAAAATAATAGTGTTTTTTGGGTGGCAGATTATTTGCATGGTTTAATAAAATCAGGTGGAGCGCCGTGGACACCAAATGAAAAAATTACAATTAATGGTCCCGAAAATAATTTAGTAAATGATCTTGATATCAAAGATGGCTTATTGGCTGTTGCTCCAGTAAATTTAGGAGAGGTTTATAATTCTCAGTATTTACGGTACAAACCAAATGTTTATGAAAATGGAGAATGGCGATCATTAAGAAGTATTATTCCTGATTCCTTAATGGATATTAATGCAGTTGCTATTGACCCTAATGACAAAAATCACATTGCCTTTGCTGGCATGAGTAGTGGCATTATTGATGTGCAATCAAATCAATTACAAGCAGTTTATAAATATGGAAACAGTCCATTAATTGGCTATAATGGAACTGACGATGTTAGAATTACGGGAGTTAGCTTTGATAAGAATTCTAATTTATGGGGATCAATAACTTTAGGAAAAAGATGTGTAAGTGTTAGAAAACCAAATAATACTTGGACACTTTTAAACTTTGAGCAATTTGTTGTGCAGCCAACAATTTCAAAAATAATTTTTGATAAGTATGATCAAGCATGGATAGTTTTACCACGTAATATCGGATTAATGGTTTATAAAGATGTAAATGGTTTATCACAACCAAATTCTTCCAATACAAAATTTTTAAGCAGCGTTACCGGTAACGGGAAATTGCCTTCACAAGATATTCATTCAATTTGTGAGGACAAGGAAGGACATATTTGGCTTGGTACAGCTAAAGGCATAGCTGTGTTTTATAATCCAGAAAATGTATTCACCACTTCAAATTGGGATTGTCAACAAATACTAATTGAGCAAGATGGTTACGTTCAAATACTATTAGAAAATGATATTATAACATCCATTGCTGTAGATGGAGTTAACAGAAAATGGATAGGGACTCAAAGTTCGGGTGTTTATTGTTTATCATCAGATGGGCAAGAAGAAATTTATCATTTTACTGCTGAAAATAGTCCACTCTATTCAAACACTATTAAAGATGTGGTTGTTGATGAAATTTCTGGAGATGTTTTTATTGCCACCGATAAGGGCATTCAATCATATAGAACTTCCATCATCAAAGGCTTTGAAGACTATTCTAAAATACATTCATACCCAAATCCAATAAGACCAGGATATTCTGGTAATGTTTATGTTACCGGATTAATAGATGAATCGGAAGTTAAAATTACTGATGTTAGCGGAAATTTGGTTTGGGCAACTAAATCTCAAGGTGGCCAAATAGAATGGAATCTTAAAACATTTAATGGCACCAAAGCTACTAGTGGTGTATATTTAATTTACTGTGCTACTGCTACTGGAGAACAATCAGCTACAACAAAACTTTTGATTATTAATTAATGCTTTATACAACGCAAGGCATTGTTTTGCATAATATAAAGTATGCCGATAAAAAAATAATTTCAAAAATTTACACAAAAGATTTTGGTTTAATTTCAGCCAATATCAATATTGGAACAGGAGCAAAGGCTAAAATAAAATCAGGAGTCATTCAACCTTTAACACAAATTGAATTCATTGTTTCGTTAAAAGAAAACAAAGATATTCAGCAAATCAATGAAATTAAATGCCTCTTTGTTTATACCGATTTACAATCAAATTTTAGTAAGTTGTGTATAGCACAATTTTTAAATGAAGTGTTGTATAAATGTATAAAAGAACAAATTCCCAACGATGATTTATTTGATTTAATTTGTAACACCTATCAATGGTTGGACAAAGTTGACGCAAATTTTATTGATACGCATATTTATTTTTTGTTTGAATTAACCAAGCATTTAGGTTTTTACCCAATTAATAATAGAGATAATACAATGGCTTATTTTGATACCTTGGAAGGTAAATTTTCTTCTAGCATCAAAAGTTTTCCATTAGGTTTTGATCATTGGCAATCAACTTTATTTGCTGATTTATTTTCACATACCATACTAAATCAAAAAAAAATAAACAGAAGCGAACGCTTAGCCATATTAGATTGCTTATTGCATTATTATAAAATGCAAATTCCAGGGCTTATTGAATTAAAGTCATATAATGTACTGCAGGATATGGCAAACGAAATGTAATTTTATTCTTCCTTATCCTCTTGCGTAAAATCTTTTAAGCGTTTTATTTTACGCTCCTTAATGTTAAATAATTCAATTAACATAGCAAATGCTAACGCCACGTAGGCATAGTTTTTATTCAATTCAATATGGTGTTCATGCGGCAAGGTAGTATTGTAACTGTCAAGAAGCGCTTCTGTAACTAATATTCCGCCAATTACTAATAAAAAAGACAAAGCAATCATTTTAATACCAGGGTTTTTATTAATAAAATCAGAAACTAAACTTGAAAATAAAATCATTAATAACATAGATATAACAACAGCAGAAACCATAATTAAAACAACGCCCGATAAGCCAACAGCGGCTAAAATACTATCAAAAGAAAACACAAAATCGATAATGATGATTTGTACAATAATAGCCTTAAAAGTTGATTTCCCTTTTTTACCAGTACCAATTTCATCCTCATCACCATGAATATGTTCTTGAATTTCTTGCCATGTTTTTACTAATAAAAACAAACCTCCTCCTAATAAAATAAGGGCTTTACCCGAAATCCCATAAGCTCCTAAATGAAAAAAAGGCTCTTTTAATCCTGCAATATAACCCACAAAAAACAGCAGAATTGTTCTTACAACCAATGCTAAAAGTAGTCCAATTGTTCTGGCTTTTGATTGTTGTTCGCGGGGCAATTTATCAACCGCAATCGAAATAAAAATAATATTATCAATTCCCAATATTATTTCCAATATGGTTAAAGTAATTAATGTAATAAGCCCATTTATGGATAATAAGCTGGATAAATCAGTCGCGAAATTGTGCATATTTTTATTTAGGATGCAAATATAAGTGCTTTTTAAGCCTTTACCTAAAAAAATATGAATTGATTATGAGATAGTTATATATTTTAAGATACTATGCATAACAAGGTACTATAATAAATATATAACTTTGTAAAACATAACAAAGTGTATTTTAAATAAATAACATAAATACCTTAAAGTTGCGTTTTAAAAATACTTCAATAAATTTAAATATGATAAATTCAGATAATGCAAAAGCTCAAATGCGAAAAGGTGTTCTTGAACTCTGCATACTTTCTATACTTTCTCAAGGTGAGGCATATCCAACCGAAATCATTGAAAAATTAAAAGAAACGAGATTAGTGGTGGTTGAAGGAACTCTTTATCCACTTTTAACAAGGTTAAAAAATACTGGTTTACTTTCTTACCGCTGGGAAGAGAGTACGTCAGGTCCACCTCGTAAATATTATTTTTTAACAGAAATAGGACAAACGTATTTAAACGAATTACAACTGTCATGGATAGAACTAGTAAATGCTGTAAATACAACGATACAAAACACTAAATAAAATAATAGTAGTAAAAACTTAAAAAATAATAAGATGAATAAAACAGTAACCATAAATATAAGCGGCATTATTTTTCACATAGAGGAAGATGCTTTTGATAAATTAAGTAAATACCTTTTAACTATTAAAGGCTATTTTAGCAAGGCTGATGGAGGTAACGAAATTATGGGTGATATTGAAGCGCGTATTGCTGAAATGTTACAAAGTAAAACTAGCTCCATTAAACAAGTTGTTTTAATGAGTGATGTTGATTTTGTTATGGAAAGTATGGGTAAGCCAGAAGAGTTTGCGAGTGACGCAACAGACAATGATTCTGGTTCACAATTTAACCAAACTGATAATATTGAGAATACTGAGCCAACAAAAAAACGTTTATACCGTGATGGAGATAGTAAAGTTTTAGGTGGAGTTTGTTCAGGCATTGGTCATTATTTTGGATTTGATCCAGTATGGTTAAGAATAGCTTTATTGTTAATGTTGTTTTTTGCTGGTACGGGTATATTGTTGTATTTCATTCTTTGGATTGCAATACCAGAGGCTAAAACAACTGCCGAAAAATTAGCAATGAAAGGCGAAAAAGCTGACATCAATAATATTTCAAAAGCTGTAAAAGAAGAAGCGGAGCAATTAAAAAAACGTATGGAAAAATACAGTGATGAATTTAAAGATATGGCTAATGCTAATCGCGATTTACCTCGTAATGCTGCTGAAAAAATGCTTGGCTTTATTTTAGCTATCTTTTTTAATATAGGCAGAGTTCTATTTAAAATATTAGGTGTTTTTATGGTAATTTTTGGTGTTATTTTCTTTTTCGGATTATTTACATCAGTATTGGGCATAACTTTCTTTCCGAACAATGTCGATGGAAAAGAATGGATTGATTTATTATTATTTGATGGAAAAGATTTTCATATCGGTTTAATAGGAATTGCCATTTTTGCAGGAACCCCAATTATCATGATGATTTACGTTGGTGTCAAAATTTTATTTAAAATAAAATATGCAAATCGTTGGGTAAATTTAAGTGCTGGAATTATTTGGTTGATGGGTTTTGTAATGCTGCTTTATGTTGGTATTAGAACAGGAAGTGATTTTAGTAAAACATCAAAAATGAGAGAAAATGTAACTATAGTTCCCTACGATACGCTTTATTTAAAAATGAATGAAATGCCTGTTAATTTGCAGGAAATTAATGCGAGCGATGATGACAAAGAAGGCGAGAAATATAAATCATACAAAAAAAATAACGATTATATGATTGGAACTAATAATGGATTAAAGTATTTATTAGGTTATGCTCAATTAAATATTATCAAATCACAAACTAATAATATTACTATGGTCGTTGTTAAGGAAGCTAAAGGAGTAAATAAGCGTATAGCAACTGAACGCGCTAAAAACATTTCATACAAAGTTTTTCAAACAGATAGTATGATTGAATTTGATAATTTATTTAAAGTGAATAATGCAGACAAATTTAGGGTTCAGAATATTACCGTGATTTTAAAATTGCCTATAGGTAAAGTAGTGTATTTAGATAAATCATTAGAAACTTTGATTTACGATATCGAAAACGTATCCAATACTTATGATGGTGATATGATAAATCGCAGATGGATGATGACTGAGAATGGTCTAAAATGTATTGATTGTGATGGTTTGAATGAAAATTAATAAAAAAAAGAAGGTAAAAAAAAGAGGCTATCTCAAATGAGAGAGAGCCTCTTTTAATGAAAATGAATTAAGAAAAATTATTGTAAAACAATTTTACTGAAAGAATTTTCAGTTGCTGTTTTTAAATTTATTGTATACAAACCTTTCGGTAAAAAATCTAAATTTAATTGTTTTTTATCTCCAACAGTTGTTGATATAGCTACCTCTGAATAAACAACTTTACCTAAAGCATCTAACACGTTTATTGTTAAACCAGATTTTGCTACTGGTAAAATAATATTTACTAATCCATTCGACGGATTAGGCATTATAGTAAAATTCATTTTTTCAGCTAAAGGTGCAAAAGATGTAGCTAAACCAGAATACTTAAACATACCTCCAACACTAGCGTTAGCTGGGTCAGCAAAAGAAGCAGCCCAACCATTTACATTATCTACAAAATCAATTTGTAAATATTGAATATCAATACTTCCCCAATCAGTCCAATTTTGCCCATCATCAGTTGTGTAAGATAATAAAGTGTTACCAGTACCTGCACCACAAGATGCATACATAGTTGTTCCTGGTATTCTGCAAATATCATTTTCTCCAAAATTAGCAGGTGCAGCAATCTGTGTCCAAGTTAAACCTCCATCAGTCGTAACATATAAACCCGTTACTGGTGCTGCTGCTGAACCACTATAGGCAATACATAAACCATTAAGATTATCTCTAAATGCTAATTTAGAAACTCCAACAGTTGCTCCAGTAATAGTTCCTACAGTCCAAGTTAATCCCGCATCAGCAGAATGATAAACTCTACCATTGTTGGTACCATACCAAATGTCATTGCCATTTTTGGTATAAACTCCAGTCAAACCGTATTCTGATGTATTTAGTGGATTTGGAATATTAGCGCCTGGTATTTTTGTCCAAGTTGCTCCTGCATCAGTAGTTCTATGAATTTCATACTCTCCAGAAACTGGATCTCCCATTGTTATACCAGTTAAGGCATCAGTAAAACAAGTAATATTTGCAAAAGATGCAGCTGCAGTATACATATTAACCGCAGCAGTATTTGCCCAAGACGTGCCACCACTAGTTGTTTTATATACTACTCCTTTATTACCAGTTGATTTAACAAAAGCAGTAACATAGGCGGTAGTTGCATCGATACCTTCAATAGAAGCAACTACATATGTGCTAGTATCAGGAAAAACGTTACCTGAAGTAAAAGTTGTTCCGCCATCAACCGAATTTGTAAACCAATTATAATTTCTACTTGGCGCCATTCCATCGTAACCTGTAGCCCAAACTACATTAGCATCCACAGCATCCAAATAGCGAACGCCAGCAGATGGTAAAGGAAAATTAGTATTTTGAATAGTTGTCCAATCAGGACTTTGAGTTTGAGCCATCAATGAAGATAAGCCCAATGCAAAAAAAGGTAGTAATTTTTTTTTCATAAGTTATTAGTTTAAATGTATTAGTATATATAAATAAATTTACTAAACTTTTAATTAACAACAAAATTAAAAAGGAGTTCTAAATAATTTATTTATTTCTAAACACAAACAGTTTGTCAAAAACATCAACTATAATCTCTTTCGTTTTATCTATTTTATCAGCTAATAATTGCTTCGATAATTCATTTAAAATTTGTTTTTGAAGAACTCGTTTAACTGGTCTTGCGCCATAATGAGGGTCATAACCTAACTCTGCCAGCCATTCTATTGCTTCTGCTGTAGCAGAAATAATTATATGTTGTTCTGCTAATCGATCGGCAATCTGATTTAATTGAATTTTAACAATATTAGCGACGTCTTCTCTATTTAAAGGTTCAAACATAATGACTTCATCAATCCTATTTAAAAATTCGGGACGAATTGTTTTTTTTAATAAATCAAACACTTCTGATTTAGTTTTAGCTAACACATTATCTTTATTAAGTTCAGTTAACGTATCAAAGTTTTCCTGAATTAAATGAGATCCAATATTGGAAGTCATAATAATAATGGTGTTCTTAAAGTTTACCGTTCTGCCTTTATTATCGGTTAAACGACCATCATCTAAAACTTGTAATAAAATATTAAATACATCCGGATGCGCTTTCTCTATTTCATCTAACAATATGACGCTATAAGGTCTGCGTCTAACAGCTTCTGTTAATTGCCCACCTTCATCAAAGCCAACATATCCTGGAGGTGCACCAATTAAACGACTTACTGAATGACGCTCTTGATATTCACTCATATCAATACGAGTCATGGCATTTTCATTATTAAATAAATAATCTGCTAATGCTTTTGCTAACTCTGTTTTACCAACCCCAGTTGTTCCCAAAAATATAAAAGACCCAATTGGTTTCTTAGCATCTTGCAGCCCTGCCCTACTTCTTCTCACTGCATCCGCAATTGATTCAATAGCTTGATGCTGACCTACAACACGTTTATGTAATTCGTCTTCTAAAAATAACAATTTTTCTTTTTCACTTTGCATCATTCGTGATACAGGAATACCAGTCCATGCAGAAATTACATCTGCAATATCTTCGCTGTCTACTTCTTCTTTTAATAATTGAGAACCATTAGTCTTTGCTTCGCTTAATTTATTTTCTAATGATATAAGTAAAGCTTCTGCTTCTTGCATTTTGCCGTAACGAATTTCAGCAACTTTCCCAAAATCACCTTGCTTTTCAAAATTAGCAGCTTGATATTTTAAATCTTCAATTTGTACTTTTACTTTTTGAACACCTTCAATGGCTTCTTTTTCACTTTGCCATTTAGCTTTTAAAGCAATTCGTTTATCATTTAAATCTGCTAATTCTTTATTTAAAGATTCCACTTTTACATCCTCTTCTTCGCGCTTCATGGCTTCGCGTTCAATTTCTAATTGCATGATTTTACGTTCTAACTCGTCTAATTCAATTGGCATGGAGTTGATTTGCATACGCAATTTAGAAGCCGCTTCATCCATTAAATCAATTGCTTTGTCTGGTAAAAAACGATCGCTAATATACCGTTGAGATAACTCTACAGCAGCAATAATAGCTTCATCTTTTATACGTACTTTATGATGCGCTTCGTATTTTTCTTTAATACCTCTCAAAATAGAAATGGCATCTTCTTCGCTAGGTTCATGCACCATTACTTTTTGAAAACGACGTTCTAAAGCTTTATCCTTCTCAAAATATTTTTGATATTCATTTAAAGTTGTAGCGCCAATGGCTCTTAATTCTCCGCGAGCCAAAGCAGGTTTTAAAATATTAGCCGCATCCATGGCACCTTCTCCTCCTCCAGCTCCAACAAGTGTATGAATTTCATCAATAAACAAAACCACATCACCATCACTGCTAATAACTTCTTTAACAACAGATTTTAAACGATCTTCGAATTCACCTTTGTATTTAGCTCCAGCTATCAAAGCTCCCATATCTAAAGAATACACTTGCTTTGATTTTAAATTTTCAGGAACATCACCGGCAATAATACGATGAGCCAAACCTTCAGCAATTGCCGTTTTGCCAACACCAGGCTCTCCAACTAAAATAGGATTGTTTTTTGTACGACGAGATAAAATTTGTAACACTCTGCGTATTTCCTCATCTCTACCAATAACAGGATCTAACTTCCCATTGCGAGCTTGCGTATTTAAATTAACGGCGTATTTATTTAGCGCATTGTAGTTTTCATCACTAGATTGACTCGTAACATTAGTACCTTTTCTTAATTCTGTAA
This sequence comes from Bacteroidia bacterium, assembly GCA_044374335.1. Taxonomy (GTDB): domain Bacteria; phylum Bacteroidota; class Bacteroidia; order B-17B0; family Aurantibacillaceae; genus UBA4416. The sequence continues at coordinate 10,177 of JBILOV010000034.1, forward strand.
TTGCTGCATTTAAATCTTTTTCTTTAATACTATTATCTTTCATTAACTGAGAAACAGCATCGCTACTTGCTAAAATACCTAACAATAAATGTTCAATTGAAACGTACTCATCTTTAAATTCTTTTAAATAGTTGGTGGCTTTAGAAATAGTTTGATTTACTGCATTTGATAAATAAGGCTGACCGCCACTTACTTTAGGATAAGAATTTACAATTGCGTCTACTGTTTTAGAAAACACAGTTTGATTCACTCCCAATTTTTTTAAAATAAAAGGAGTAACATTTTCATCCACTTCTAAAATAGCTTTTAAAACGTGTCCATTTTCAATTGCTTGATTCCCATAAGTAATTGCAATTTGCATAGCTTGCTGAATAGCTTCTTGCGATTTTATTGTAAAATTATTTAAGTTCATAGTATTGTATCTTTTTTGTTTTGAAATCAAAACATAGTCCAAGTGAAAATAGCTGAAAATTAGTCGTTAAAAGATGATAATGAAAGACTAATTGTCTGATTAAAATCATTTTAACTGACGTTTTGTTCAATTTTTGGACTATATTTTTCAAATTTATATTCAAATTATTTTACATAAATTAGTCCTATGTTTTTTTTCCTATCAAAAATTTTAGCATTTATTATTACTCCGTACACATGGGTATTTTTTGGACTTTTATATATTCTCAAAAAAGTATGGCAAACATCTTATAAAAAGTTGGTGCTAGCACTTACTATATTCATTTATGTTATTTCAAACTCATTTTTAACCGATGAAATTATTAGAGGTTGGGAATATTGTGACGATGATATTTATTTAAAAGATACAAAATACGATTTAGCAATTGTGTTAGGTGGGATGGGAAGAATTGATCAACGGCAACAACGTTTTGATTTTGGTGTTTCTGGAGATCGCTTATTTCAAACGTTAGAATTGTATCATAAAAAACGAGTAAATAAATTATTAATTACGGGTGGTTCAGGCAGTATTTTAAAGCCAAATGATAGAGAAGCTATTTATGTAAAAAAATATTTAAATACCATAGCAATACCCGACAGTAATATCATCATTGAAAATAATTCTAAGAATACATATGAAAATGCAATTTTCACGAAGCATATCATAGATAGTATGCAGTTTAAGGGTTCTATTTTATTGGTCACTTCTTCCTTTCATATGCGACGCGCGTTAGCCATTTTTAACAAAGCCGGTTATAAGAATATAACTCCTTATGTTACCAATAAGTTTACTGGAGATAGGAAATTTGAATTTGATCATTGTTTTATACCCAATGCAGAGGCTATTTTTGGACTTAATTTGATTATTCGTGAGATGTTTGGTTATACAATTTATAAAATAATAGGATATATTTAATTATTTTATGGAATAGATAAAATTTTGCATCTTATACCTAAACATTCATTTTATGACTATCAAAAAAATCACTACTGTTGTATTACTATTTGTAGCAACTGCCTTAATTTCTTTAGGATATTTTACAAACACTTTTACAAAAAAAACAGAAACTTTATTGAGTTTTAATAAAGGAGATAACTATGAAAAACTTTGGAAAAGAATTGATAGTTGCGAAGCTAAAGGATTAACGGAGTCTGCCTTAAAAATAGTAAACGGCATTTACGCAAAAGCTAAAGTTGAAAATAATGCTCCACAATTTGTAAAAGCAATTTTACATCGCATGAAATTTGAAAGTTATAAAGAAGAATTTTCTTTAGAAAAATCAATTTTCAAATTACGAGATGAAACTAAGGAGGCTAAATTTCCAATTAAACCTATATTACAAAGTATTTTAGCAGATGCATATAATCAATACTTTCAAAATAATCGCTGGAAATTTTATAATCGAACTAGCACCGTTAATTTTAAAAATGATGACATTGAAACATGGGATCTAAAATCAATTACAAATGCAATCATAGTAAATTATAAAGCTTCATTAGAAAATAGCGACAGTTTAAAACGAACAAAAATCGACATTTATGATGCCATCATAAACAAAGGAACAACGGAATGCAGAGTTTGGCGACCAACACTTTACGACTTTTTAGCCCATCGCGCACTTGGTTATTTGATGAATACAGAAGTTGAAGTAACTAGACCTGCCAATCGTTTTACAATTAACAATGATGAGTATTTAAAACCTTATTCCGATTTCATAAATCTTAATATAATTAATCCTTCAGATTCTCTTGAAACAAAATATTATGCATTAGGCATCATGAAAGATTTAACTCAATTTCATAAAAATGATGAAAATCCTAGTGCATTAATTGATATTGAACTATTAAGATTAGATTACATACATAACAATTCTCAAAACACAAAAAAAGACACGCTCTATTATAATTCATTAAAAGCCATACAATCCAAATTTCCAAAAAGTGAACGTGTTACCGAAATTGATTCTCGTATTGCAAATTGGTATTTCACAAAAGGAAATGAATATAAGCCTTTACAGGATGATTCATTTAAATGGTATAAAAAAATGGCAAAAGATGTTTGTGAAGCCGCTATTAAAAAATTCCCTTATTCTTATGGCGCAGTAGAATGTAAAAACATTATTAATACAATACAAACAAAAACTTTTAATTTAACTATTGAAGAAGTTAATGAGCCTAATAAGCCATATCGCGCATTAGTAACGTCTCAAAATATTCAAAAAATATATTTTAAAATTGTAAAAACAAGTCATCAGGAATTAAGTGAATTATTCAGAAAAAGATACGGAAAAGAATTATTTGAAAAATTTAAAACTTTTCCTGAAGTAACTACATTTTCACAAAATATAATAGACGATGGAGATTTTCAAACTCATAACACAGAAATAAAATTACCTGAACTAGCAGCAGGATATTATGTAATATTAAATTCGTTAACAGAAGATTTTAAATACACCAATAATATTTCTGCCTATAGCACCTGCATCATTTCCGATATTGCATCAACTGAAAGAAGAAGAGAAAATGGCTCCTACGATTATTATGCATTACACAGACAAACTGGTGAGCCATTAAAAAATATTACCGCACAAATATGGTACGAAAATTATGATTATAAAGACAGAGAATATGTAATAAAAAAGGGAGCTAGTTTTAAAACCGATGAAAAAGGTTTTTTAAATGTAAACTATACCAATATTGAAAATAAACAATTCTTTGTGGAATTTATAAATGGAGATGACCATTACTTCAATAGTAATAGTTATTATACTTACAGACCAAATGAAAATAATCAAACTAACGTTACTTCATTTATTTATACAGACAGAGCTATTTACAGGCCAGGGCAAACTGTTTATTTTAAATCGATTGTATTAGAATCTTCTAATGGCAAAAACCATAAATTAAAAACTAATTTTCCAGTAACTGTAACTTTTTACGATGTCAATTATCAGATAGTAAGTTCGTTGCCACTAGTGACTAATGAATATGGAACTGTGAGCGGTTCATTTACAGCGCCTCAAAACGGATTAAATGGACAAATACACATCACCGATGGTTATGGGAATGTATACGTATCGGTAGAAGATTACAAACGTCCAAAATTTGAAACAGAATTTAAGCCAGTAAAAGGAAGCTACAAACTGAACGATGAAGTAACAGTAACAGGTATTGCAAAAGCATATGCAGGAAATGTAATAGATGGGGCAAAAGTAAAATACCGTGTTGTAAGATCAGTTAATTATCCTTATTGGTATTGGTGGTATAGACCATATAATGCAGGTTCTGCTGAA
>JBILOV010000155.1:0-5590 GCA_044374335.1 Bacteroidia bacterium
ATTGAGAAAATCTATTTGTGCTTTTTTATAATCTTCAGGAATACCAATGTCAATAAAATAACCCTGATATTCAAATCCTAAAATTTTTAATTGATCAATTCGTTTCTCAAAAAAATCTTTTTCAATTGAGAACGCTATATTTGCTTCTGTTTCATTTAAAAACAATTCTCTATTTAATATATAAACTCCACCATTAATTAAACCAGGTAGTTCAACATTATCTTTTTCTTTAAATGCTTTTACAACAAATGTATCATCCAATTTTATTGTGCCATATCGAGCGGCATTGTTAATGCTTCTAAGCGCTAACGAACAATTAGATTTTAAAATACTATGTTGTTTATAATATGAATTAAGATCAACATCAAAAAAAGAATCTCCATTTAGCACCAACACATTATCAGTAAAGCATTTTTCTAATGCTAAACGAATACCGCCTCCCGTTCCTAAAGGATTAACTTCTTTCGTATAAGATATTTTTATACCCTTGTATTCATTTTTATAATACTCAGAAATTTTTTCTGACAAATAACCAGTAGACAAAACAACATGTTCAATATTATAATGCTTTAAATAAGCGAAAATATAATTCAAAAAAGGCTCATTGTTAATTGGAGCCATTGGTTTTGGTACATCATTTACAACTGCTTGCAAACGTGTTCCAAATCCACCAGCTAATATGATTGCTTCTTTTAGCAAAGTATATTATAGCTTAGGAAATAAAGCAATCTCTACTAACTCACAAATAGTATGTCCTAAAATCATATGACATTCCTGAATACGAGGTGTATCTTTAGATGGAATATTCACTAAATATTTAGCGCAATCTTTCATTTTACCTCCTGTTTCTCCCGTTAATGCAACGGTTACCATTCCAATTTCATTGGCAACTTCTAAGGCTTTAATTACATTTGTTGAATTTCCACTAGTAGATAATCCAATTAACACATCACCTTTGCGACCCATTGCTTTAGTTAAACGACTAAAAATAACATCATAACTATAATCATTTGCAACCGCTGTTGTATAACTTGTGTTTACATGCAAAGCTTCACTAAATAAAGGTGGTCTGTCGTAATAAAAACGTCCAGTTAATTCAGCTGCTAAATGCTGAGCATCTGCTGCAGAACCGCCATTTCCTGCCCATAAAACTTTACCATCGTTTTTGTAGCAAGTTACAATATCGTTAACTATAGATTGAACTGTATTAAGAATAACATCGTTTGATAACAAAGATGTTTTTAAATCAATAGATGCTTGTATGCGAGATTTAATGTGTTGTATCATTTGTATTAAGAATTTTAACGTATAAATTTAATAAAATATATTTAATTCATTTTACTTATTGTATTAGCGTTTAAATTCTACAAAACAATTATTTAAAATTTAAGGCAAAGTTCTTTTATCAAAAAAAAGAAATGGTAAATGAGGCATGAAATTTACAATTTGATTCTAATTTAATTATACCAGTTTTTTCAAGTATATTTTTATTTGTATCAACGCTATCCGCAATTCCATACCAAGGTTCTAAACAAATAAATTGCTCTGTATTTTTTTTAGTCCAAATTCCAAAAGAAGGCCAATTTGTGGATGTAAGTGCTACACCATGATTTGTTTTTCTTGAAACTAAATGAACTTCATCAATTTGCGAATTCATAAAAACCAAAGCATCATTATCAAATAACTGTTTTGATACGCTTAGTTTATGATGAATTAAATCTATTGATTTTGTTTGAGACGAAATCAAACCATCGTTTAATTTGTTAATAATTAACGACTCTTTATATGGAAAAACTAATTCGTAATCACTGAATGATTCATTTGATTGTAAAGGACAATTAAATGCTGGATGAGCGCCAAAAGAAAAATATAAATCACAATTATCCGGATTTAAAACTGAGTAACTTATTTCCAAATCATTTCCAATCAATTTATATTTAATTTGAAAACTAAATTGAAATGGATAAATTCTTAAACTTTGCTCCGAAGCTTTAAGCTCAAAAAATAAATAATCATCAGCCTGCTCAATGCATATAAATTCACTATCTCTTGCAAAACCATGTTGAGATAATTGATATGACTTAGATTGATATATAAATTCTCCATCTTTTAATTTACCAACAATTGGAAATAAATTTGGAGCATGTCTAGCCCAAACAGTTTCATCTGCTTGCCAAATGTATTCAATGTTTGTTTCTTTAGAAAACACTGAACATAATTCTGCACCAAGTGAACTTACCTTAATAGATAATAAATTATTTTGTAACTGAAAAATAGCCATTATAAGGAAATTACACCTTCAATTACTGCAGCTTTTTCATAAATATCAATAATCTCATCAACACTCATCACAACCTGCTTTACTGTAATACTTATATAATTCCCTTTAGAAGATTGTTTTTGAATAATATCAGCATCATTATCAAATATTGCTTCTACTAAAGCCATAGTTCTATTATCTGATTTAATAATGAACTTAAACATATAGATATATGGAAAAGATTTTATACTCTCTTCTAACTTTTTTCGCAACTCATCAAATGTATTAGTGGCCATTATCTATTAAAATAGTGATTATAAATTAAAATGAGTCCAAATATAATTAATGCTGAACCCGTAATGTAATTAACAATAGTCATAATTTTATCAGTTAAATAATTTTTTATTTTTCCTGCTAATTTTACTTTAAATAATTCTACTAATAAAACGGCTCCTAAAACAATGCTAAAAAATAAAATCATTTTAGGTAGAGAATATTCTAATGTTTTACTAATAGCAGTAACGTTGGCTAACCAAAGCAACCATACTGTTGGGTTGAATAGATTTAAAAAAAAACCTTTTAAAAACATCAATTTAGGACTTGGTAATTGATTTTCAATATCAATAATTTCATCTGTTTTTACAGGTTGTTTTTTAAAGAAAAAGGCACCAAATACAATTAATATAATGCCACCAATGATGGCGAAAAAAGTTTGAGCTTTTTCAGAATGCAAAAGATTAGCCATTCCAAAATGAACGAGAAGACATACTAATAGACATAAAAAAAAATCGCTCATCACTACACCTAATGCTAAAAATGATCCTGTTCTATAACCAAATTTAATACCTGTATTTATTAGGGCAAAAAATGCTGGTCCAAACGAAAACGTAAGGAGTAAAACAATAACGATGGCTTGATATATTAAACTTAAAATCAAAATGTATTTTTATAATTAGCTATAAAACCTTGCCACTCTTCCAATAATTTTCCTTTTAGGACTCTCGGGAATTTATGCGCAGAACCAAGCTTACCTTTGGTTCCCATAAAGGCAATAAAGGCGTCATCTGATAACACCTTTACATAAACATCCTTTAATGCAGCAATTCTTTCTGTTCTATAATCATCATTTATTTCTTGTAGATGAAAATCCAATCTAGTTTTAATATCTTCTTCTGATACCATTTTATTAGAACCGATATACCACTGATGAGCAAACAAAGTTCCATGAGGAACTCCAGCCACAGCAAATTCATTAATATCAATTTTTAAATCATCGGCCGTTAACTTAATGGCGCGGCTCATATTTTCAACTGATAAATGTTCTCCACACAAACTTAAGTAATGTTTTGTTCTTCCGGTAATTACAATTTCAGCATGCTCTAAATTTGTAAAACGAATCGTATCGCCAATTAAATAACGCCATGCTCCTGCACAAGATGAAAGTAATAATGCGTAATCTTTTCCTACTTCAACATCTTTTATAGTTAATGCTGATGCAACTGGTTTTATATTACCTTCTGAATCAAAATTTTGGTCATTAAATGGAACAAACTCATAAAAGATTGCATTATCCAAGAGCATACGCATCCCTTGCTCGGGGTTTGGCCTTTCTTGATAGGCAATCAACCCTTCAGATGCTAAGTAGGTATCAGAAAAAATTAAAGGAAAAGTCGTTAATTTTTCAATGCTCTTGCGATAGGGTTCTATGGAAACACCGGCATGAACATAGGCTTTTAAGTTTGGCCAAATATCATGAATCGAATCTACTTTATAATATTCAATAACACGCTCCATAATAATTAGAATCCAAGCAGGCACTCCAACTATTACGCCAATATCCCAATCTTTTGCACTTTTTACAATCTCGGTCAATTTAGTTTCCCAATCTTTATATTTAGAAATTTGTTTGCCAGGTTTATAAAACCGTTGAAACCATATTGGAATATTAGCGGCAGTTATTCCACTTAAATCGCCAGTATAATGACTACCATTAAAATCTAACAACGTGCTTCCACCAATCATTAACATACCTCTTTGAAAATGTTCTTTTGGTAAATTATAATTGGCTTGAGCAATCATTTGCCGAACACTTCCTCTTTTAAATGCTTTTAGCATTTCCTTAGTAACAGGAATATATTTACTTGCAGCTTCGGATGTACCTGAACTTAAAGCAAAATATTTAATGTGACTTGGCCAACATACGTATGGTTCACCTTTTATGGCACGATACCACCATTCTTTATAAATACTGCTATAATCGTATATTTTTACATTGGCTTGAAATTCAGAAATCGGATCTTTTTCCTGAAGTAATTTTGAAAAATGAAAATGTTCTCCAAATGCGGTATGTTCAGCTTTTGTAATTAATTTTTTTAAAACTTTTGATTGCTGAGCATAATAGTTAGTCCTCTTCGGAATTTTATTTCCCAAGTTTACTGCTCGTTTTAATATAGAACCTAGTATGGCCATTTTTTAATTAGTTAAATTAATCATGAGATTATGCAACAATTTTATTTAAATTACCGCATTTACTAATTGTTAATATTATTTTAAATATCTAAAATCGTGGTTATTTTTTATACTTTTTAATGAAGCTAAAATTAATTTTATCACGCTTTCCACATCCTCTTTATGCACACTTTCAACTGTGGTATGCATATATCGCAACGGTAATGAAATTAAAGCAGATGCAACACCCTCATGACTATATGCAAATGCATCTGTATCTGTACCAGTACTTCTGCTAGCAGCTTGGCGTTGAAATTCAATTTTGTTTTTTGTAGCCGATTCAATAATTAATTTTAATAAATTATTTTGCACTGCTGGCCCATAAGATAAGACAGGACCTTTGCCACAAGATAAATCTCCACTAGAAATTTTATTCATCATTGGCGATTGGGTATCGTGACAAACATCTGTAATAATAGCTACATTAGGTTTGATTTTGTGAGCTATCATAGTAGCTCCATTTAAACCAACTTCTTCTTGAACAGCATTTACAATATATAAACCAAAAGGTAATTTTATTTTACTTTCTTTTAATAACCTAGCAACTTCAGCAATCATAAATCCGCCAACTCTATTATCCAAAGCTCTACCAACAAAGTAACGGTTGTTTAATTCCATAAACTCGTCTTCATAGGTAACTACACATCCAACATGCACGCCTAATTCTTCAACTTCCTTATCGCTTTTACAACCTATATCCAAAAAAATATTTTTTAAGGTAGGTGATTCTTCCCTAGCAGCATCTCTCACATGAATAGCCGGCCAACCAAAAATACCTCGCACAATTCCTTTGTCAGTATGGATATTAACACGCTTAGATGG
>JBILOV010000089.1:0-8293 GCA_044374335.1 Bacteroidia bacterium
GGGCTATTTGATGATCACTACCACCATTTTTTCTTAAATAAATAAATCCATCTTTGGTAATATAATGCACAAAATAAGAAATCTCATCAGCGTGTGCTTCAATAACGACTTTATATTCAGCCTCCGGATTAATAACACCTACAACCGTTCCGTATGTGTCTACAAAATAGTCATCTATATAAGGCTTAATATATCCTAACCACATTTTTTGTCCAGCACTTTCAAATCCTGTTGGTGAAGGGTTATTAATGTAATTTTTTAAGAATGTTAAAGAATTTTCCGTAAGAATACTTTTCTCTTTTTTAGTAGGTTTCTTTGCCATAAATGATGTTTATATAAAACCTAAATATATAAAAAAGTACGGAAAATCAATTATAAAAAAATACAATAAATTAACTACATGAGTATAAATAGTTTACCTGATTTCAAAATCATTTCAGCAAAAAAACTATATTTACAAAAATGATGGAAAGCACAACTATACAAATTTATACAGATGGTGCATGCAGTGGAAACCCCGGACCTGGTGGGTTTGGAGTTGTTATGAAATACAAAGATCAACGTAAAGAATTAGCGCAAGGTTATAAACTTACTACAAATAACCGCATGGAATTACTTGCCATCATTGTCGCTTTAGAGTCTTTAAAAAAAGAAAATTCGGAAGTAGAAGTGTATTCAGATTCTAAATATGTGGTTGATTCTATTAATTTAGGTTGGGTTTATAGCTGGGTAAAAAAAGGATTTAAAGACAAGGCAAACTCGGATTTATGGAAACGTTTTTTACTCGTTCAAAAAAGACACAACATTAAATTTATATGGGTAAAAGGCCATGCATCAAACATAGAAAACAATCGTTGTGATGAATTAGCTGTTGCCGCTAGTAAAAGCAAACATTTATTAATTGATGAAGGTTACGAATTAAGTAAAAAGGGTGGCAGTTTACTCTGAAGTTTTATACCCAATCTTATTTCTTTCAATTGGGCTTTCTTTTTTTTCCAATAACTCATCCAAATATCTAAAAACAATTTCCATATTTTTATCCTGATTATCGAGTTTGTTTTTTATTTTTTCAATATCCAAACGCAAATCTGTATTATCTGCTAACATTTGACGAACTCTATTAAAAATTCGCATAATTTGAATATTTACAGCAATGGCTCTATCGCTATTTAAAATTCCCGACAACATTGCTACGCCTTGTTCTGTAAATACATAAGGTGATTTTCTTTTTCCACCCCAACTTGATATTCCATTTTGGAACATCAAGTTTTTAAATTCAATGTCAGTTAATTGAAACATAAAATCTTCAGGAAACCGCTTACTATTTCTATTAACGGATTTATTCAAATTACCGGTTGTCACCTGATACAATTCTGCTAAATCGCTATCTAACATTACTTTTTGATTTCTAATAAGATAAATCTTATTCATTACTAATTCATCTGGAATTACTAATTCATTGCTCTCTTTACTGGTCATATTATTCTCTCTATGAAATATAATGCAAGATTAAATAATTAAAGAATAGAGTTCTGCTATAAAATGTAGCATTTAAAAAAAGATAGAATAAAGCCAGTTTTTTCCTAAAACTTCAAAAAACCTTCTAACTGAATATCTATTACTTTCAAGGTTTCTGCATCTACTAAAACCCCTTGTCCATCAATAAGTTTATCAACTCGGCTAATAGGTAGTTTATTGTGATAAACATTAACTTTTAAATAATTTAATATATTAGTTAAATCATCCATTCCTCTCAAATTCCCTGCCCTTCCTGTTGAGACTCCCACTAGACAAGCTTTATTTTCTGTCCATAATTTTGGGGGAATAGCGTCTAAAAACACCTTTAAAATTCCAGCAATACTCCCGTTATATTCAGGTGAAATGAAAATAAATTTATTCTGAAAGGCTATAAAAGTATCTATTATTTTTTGAAAGTCTTCAGACCGCTTGCCATATAAATCTGAATGCAAAACTGATTCAGGCAAATCTTTAAGACTAAATATTTCAGCCTCAATACCCTTGCTTTTTAAAACTGACAAATAATATTTAGCTACTTTTTCAGTATTGCTATCAACTCTATTGGTTGCCGATAAGATTGTGATGGACTGCATTATATTATTAACATTTTTGCTAAGTTATGAATTTTACTGTTAAAAACTAAAAACAGATAAAGCTCCTAAATAGTTTAAATTTACCTAATTCAATTTGTGCTTTTTATTGAAATTTCTATAATGAATATAACATATTACGGTCATTCTTGTTTTGGGGTTGAAGTTAATGGAAAACATTTGTTGTTTGATCCATTTATTACTCCAAACGAATTAGCAAAACATATCGATGCCTATACTGTAAAAGCTGATTACATTTTAATTACCCACGGACACGAGGATCATATTGCAGATGCTGTATCAATAGCTAAACGTACAAATGCAATAGTAGTTTGTAACTGGGAAATCTATATATGGCTTCAAAAACAAGGAGTAGAAAATATTCATCCAATGAATATTGGTGGTAAAAAAGTATTTGACTTTGGCTCTATAAAATGCGTAAATGCTATTCATAGCAGTAGTTTACCTGACGGAAGTTATGGAGGAAATCCTATGGGATTTGTAATTGAAAGTAGTGACAAAAATTTTTATTATGCTGGAGATACAGCATTAACAAGGGATATGAAATTAATTGGCGATTATCGCCAAATTGACTTTGCTTTATTACCTATTGGAGATAATTTTACTATGGGAATTGATAATGCCATTATTGCAACTGAATTTATTAAATGCAACGATATAATTGGTATGCATTACGATACTTTTGGGTTTATTAAAATTGATAAACACGAAGCAATTAATAGATTTAACAGACAAGGAAAAAAATTAACTCTTTTAGAAATAGGGGAAACAATTAATAAATAAAGACATGGGAAAAATAATAGCAATAGCAAATCAAAAAGGTGGAGTTGGTAAAACTACTTCTGCAATAAACCTAGCAGCCTCTTTAGCAGTTTTAGAATACAAAACACTATTAGTGGATGCAGATCCGCAGGCAAATGCTACTTCTGGGGTTGGTAAAGAGCCTAAAGATATTAAAGCGGGTTTATACGAGTGTATACTTAATAACAATAATCCGCAAGACGTTATATTAGAAACAGATACTCCTAATTTATATTTACTACCAACTAATACTGACTTAGTAGCTATTGAATTAGAAATAGTTAATCTCCCAAACAGAGATTATATGATGAAAGCTGCACTTGATAAAATAAAAGGAGATTTTGATTTTATCATTATTGATTGTTGTCCATCATTAGGATTAACTGTAATTAATTCATTAGCGGCTGCTGATAGTGTTATTATTCCAGTACAATGCGAATATTTTGCATTAGAAGGAATGGGTAAATTATTGCAAACCATAAAATTAATTCAAGAACATATTAATACTAATTTAGATATTGAGGGAGTACTATTAACCATGTATGACCCTCGTTTGAAATTAGCCAATCAGGTTGTGGAAGAAGTAAAAATGCATTTTCAAAATATGGTATTTAACACCATAGTTCAACGTAATGTAAAATTAGCTGAGGCTCCAAGTCATGGCAAAACTATTATTATGCATGATGCAGTTGGAAAGGGGTCTGTTAACTATTTAAATTTAGCGCGTGAAATTTTACAACGTAATGGTTTAACAAAAATAAGCGATGAAGATCGCACCATGACTTTTACATCAGAGGAGTCGGAATTTAATGAAGGATAAATAATCAGTTTTTAGTTGTGAGTTTTTAGTTTTAAATAAAAAAATCGAACAACTGATGACCAAAAACTAATAACAAAAATATGAGCAACAATAATAAAAAACCAGCATTAGGAAGAGGATTAAGTGCATTGTTAGAAAATGCTAAGACAGATATTACCACCAAACAAACAGGCGATGATGCTCCCGTAGTTGGTTCTATCGCTATTATTAAAATAAAAAATATTGAAACAAATCCGTTTCAACCACGTACTAATTTCGAAGAAATAGCTTTACAAGAATTATCTGATTCTATTAAGCAACACGGAATTATTCAACCAATTACGGTTCGTAAATTAGGATATGATAAATACCAGCTTATATCAGGGGAGCGTCGTTTTAGGGCTTCTCAGTTAGCTGAATTGACAGACATACCTGCATATATAAGAGTTGCAAATGATCAGGCAATGTTGGAGATGGGCTTAATTGAAAATATTCAACGTGAAGATTTAGATCCCATTGAAGTATCATTAAGTTACAAACGTTTAATAGATGAATGTAATATTACGCAAGAACAACTTGGTGAAAAAGTGAATAAACAACGTAGTACTATAACCAATTTTTTACGTTTACTTAAATTGCCAGCAGTTATTCAAAAAGCAGTTCGTGATAAAGATATTTCAATGGGTCATGCTCGCGCTTTATTAAGTATTGAAAATGAAGATAAGCAATTAGCCATTTTTGCATTGGCTGTTGAAAATGAATTATCTGTTCGCCAATTAGAAGAATTAGCTCGAGAAGAAAAATTGTTATTTAAACCAAAAACAACCCGTATAGAAAAACCATTAACTATTGAAGACAAACAAATAGCTAAAAAATTAGAGAAGATATTCAGTAACTCTTTTGATTTTAAGCGTAATCCAAAAGGTACCGGATCAATTACTTTGAGCTTTAGTAATGATACTGAGTTAGAACATATTTTATCTTTTTTTGACATTAATTAACTAAACATTAATCGCAGTAATTAATACTGGTTAAATACTGTGGTTATTTTTGCTTTGGTGAAAATTTTACTAACATATATATTATTTTTTGCTTGTGTTTGTTCATCTGTTCAAGCTCAGCTCAATGATTCTTTAAAGAATAAAATCAGAAATGATTCTATTCAAACAAAGCGCGCCACAAAAAAAGCCATTTATTCAAATGCTCGCAAAGCAACAATAATGAGTGCTTGTTTACCTGGCTTGGGGCAGATTTATAATAAAAAATATTGGAAAGCTCCGGTTATTTATGTTGCCCTTGGTGGAATAGGATACTGGGGAATAACCAATCAGATTAAATACAAATATTATAGCAATAATTTAAAAGCTATATACGATGACGATGAAAGTACTATAAATACAACACTTTATAGTAGTGATCAATTAGTTACTCAAAAAAGATATTACAGAAAATACAGAGACATGGCAGTAATTCTTGGCGCCTTAGTTTACTTTGTCAATATCATTGATGCTAATGTGGATGCGCATTTAAAAACCTTTGATGTGAGTGACGATTTAAGTATGCAAATTAAACCTTACTCAAATTTTGATTATAATAATAAATTACAAGCAGGTTTAACTTTGAAATTAAAATTTAAATAAAAACTTAACCGCAAAGAACGCAAAGTAAAAAGCAAAGAACACAAAGATTTTTTCGCGACCTCTGCGCAAACTCTCTGCCTCTCTGCGGTTAAAGAATTACAACATGAATATTGCATTACTAGGATACGGAAAAATGGGTAAAGAGATAGAGGCTATCGCCTTACAAAGAGGCCATACCATTGTATTGAAAGTAGATGAAACAAATGCTTCAACTTTTACCTATGAGGATTTAAAAAAAGCTGACGTTGCAATTGAATTTAGCACGCCACATACTGTTATTTCTAATATTAAAAAATGTTTCGTGGCTCAAGTTCCCATTGCTGTTGGTACAACAGGCTGGTATGATGAATTTGAAATGATACAGGAATTTTGTCTGCAAAAAAACGGAGCTTTATTTCATGCAACAAATTTTAGTTTGGGAGTAAATTTATTTTTTAAGATAAATACTTACCTAGCTGAATTAATGAACAAATATGATTCCTATAATTTAGAAATCGAAGAAATTCACCATATTCATAAATTAGATAAACCTAGTGGAACAGCAATTTCGCTTGCTAATCAAATTCTCGAAAAAATAGAACGAAAAAAACATTGGAGTATCACTGATAATTCTTCTGAAACATTATTTATTAAAGATGTAAGAGAAGGGGAAATTCCTGGCACGCACATTATAAAATACACTTCTGCAATTGATGACATTGAAATTATGCATAAAGCACATAACCGTAAAGGATTTGCTTTAGGCGCAGTTATAGCAGCCGAATATATTAAAGACAAAAAAGGTATATTTACAATGAATGATTTAATTTAAAATGGCAACTTGTTTGAGAAATGTTTTTTGTTAGTAGAAAAAACTACCTCTCAAAAAAAAATTAATATTTATAAAACAAATTCAAAAACAAAAATCAAAAAACTAACAACATCACAATATGGGCAATATCATTTTTCTAATACTCGTTTTAATTTCATTTGTAGGCTTATATAAAATATTTGAAAAAGCTGGATTACCGGGTTGGAAGGCACTTATTCCAATCTATAATTTTTGGGTTTTAGGTACTATAATTAATCGCCCCAAATGGTGGGGATTAATTATGATTGTACCTGGCGTTAATTTAATTATGTATGGCGTTTATGGTTTTCATTTGGCAAGAGCATTTAAAAAACGTATGAATAACGATTTAATAATGGCTTCATTTATGCCTTATTTATACTTTGCTTATTTAGGATTTAATAAAGACATTAAATTTTTTGGAGTTACTGATATAAAATCAGAATCTTCTTTTATAAAAAACTGGGCTGACCCAATTATTTTTGCAGTTGTTGCAGCATCCATTATTCGTGGTTTTTTCTTTGAAGCGTTTACTATTCCAACTTCTTCATTAGAAAAATCATTAATGGTTGGTGATTTTTTATTCGTTAATAAAGTGTGTTATGGTGCTAAAGTTCCACAGACACCAATAGCCTTTCCGTTTGCTCATCATACGCTTCCACTTACAACGGGAACGCAATCATATTTAGAGTGGATTAAATTACCATACATGCGTTTACCAGGATATTCGAAACCGAAAAATGGAGAAATTATTGTATTTAATTATCCTGATGGAGATACCGTAACTATTGGTACTCAGCAATACACAAGTTATTATGAAATGGTAAGACAATATGGTTACCAAAATATGAATAATCCAAATTTCACCGTTGAACTAGGTGGCATGTCTGTAAGAAACGGAAAAAAAGTTGGTAGGCCAATTGATAAACGCGAACACTATGTAAAGCGTTGCGTTGGAATTGCCGGAGATAAATTAGAAATTAAAGATGGGGAATTATTTATCAATGATAAAAAACAAGCTATGCCTGAGCACGCTCAACATTTTTATGAAGTTAAAATAGCCACCAGATTATTAAACATTGATGAGTTCTTTTTAGATAAGCATGATATTTACGTAACTGAGGCCGGTATTAAAGAAAACATTGGAGAGGATACAACAGTCTATTTATTTAATATGCCAGCAAATGTTGCTGAAGATATAAAAAATACACCTAATGTAATTAGTGTAAAAAAACGTATTGATCCTAGGGGCGAATACAGTCAAAGTATTTTTCCTCATAACCGTCGCTATCCATGGAATAATGACAATTTTGGCCCTATGACTTTACCTTCCGAAGGAATGACAATTAAAATCGATACGGGTAATATTTGTTTGTATGAAAAAATCCTTAGTACTTATGATGATGGTATTCATCAAATAACAACATCAGGTGCACAAGTATTATATGATGGAAAGCCTATTACTTCATATACATTTAAACAAGGTTATTATTGGATGATGGGAGATAATCGTCATAATTCTGCCGATAGTCGCAGTTGGGGAGTTGTGCCATTTGATCACATTGTTGGACGACCTGTTTTTGTTTGGTTAAGCATAAAGGATCCTAAAAATAATCCGGTGAGTGGTAAATCTATTTTAGGATCGTTAACTAAAAATTCAAAAGAAGGCAAATTCCGTTGGGAGCGCTTCATGTGCTACGTAGGTGAAAATGGCCTAGTATCCTGGAAAATACCAGTTGCTATTTTAGCACTGTTAGGTTTTGGCTATAATTTTTGGAGCAAAAGAAGAAATAACAAGGCAAATAAAAAATAACCAAATAGGAACATAGAAATCCAATAAAGTATTAGTATTAGATAGAAATAAATATTTTTGTGCATAGTGATTATGTGAAAAGCTTAGCTTCTCTGTCTATGTTTTAAAGCAACTAAAACTATGTGCCTATGTGGTTAAAATAAAAAAGGTATGTCTCAATCCGAAGTACTATTAGATTTAGTGAAACTAAAAATGCCTTTTGGCAGATACAAAGGTACTATATTAGCAAACTTACCAGTTTCTTATTTGGAATGGTTTCAACGTAAAGGCTTTCCTGATGGC
>JBILOV010000211.1:0-4222 GCA_044374335.1 Bacteroidia bacterium
ACAATATTGAAAAAACTAATTCCAATATTATTTTTATCTGTTTACTTAGTTTCAGTAACGGAGTTGCATGAGTTTTTTAAACTGCCACAATTAGTTGAGCATTTTATTGAACATAAAATTGAAGATAAAAAAACTACTTTAATTAATTTTTTAGTGATGCATTATTCTTATGCAGATGATGGAGATGATGATAAATCAAAAGACATGCAATTACCCTTTAAATCAAGAAATAAATGCGAGAATTTAAGTAATACAGGATTTATTACATTTCATAATATCCAAATTTCAATTAAATCTGAGCCAATTGAATCAAAATCTCACAAAATCTATTCTATTGATTTTGTGAGGTCCGCTTATTTATCTTCTATATGGCAACCGCCTAAATCTTGTTAATTATCATTTAATTTTTGAATTTCATTAATACGAAAGTGTTATGATTTTTTAATATTTTAATTCTATTTAATAAATCTTAATAAAATATTTATGCTTAATAAAATTATTGAATTTTCTATTAGAAATAAACTCATTATAGGGCTTTTTATAATTGCTCTAATTGGTTATGGCAACTATGAATTAACTAAATTACCAATAGATGCAGTGCCTGACATTACTAATAATCAAGTGCAAGTTATTACTGTAGCTCCATCGTTTGGCGCTACGGATATTGAACGACTTGTTACTTTTCCTATAGAACAAGCTAATAATAATATTTCAGGACTAAAAGAAATTCGAAGTTTTTCTCGCTTTGGATTGTCATTAGTAACCATTGTGTTTGATGATGAAACTGATATTTATTGGGCGAGACAACAGGTGGCTGAACGCTTACAGCAGATACAATCACAAATTCCTCAAAGTATAGGTAAACCAGAACTGGCACCTGTAACAACAGGATTGGGCGAAATATACCAATATGTTGTTAGAGCTAAAGAAGGTTACGAAAACAAATACAATGACACTGAATTAAGAACCATACAAGATTGGTTAGTGCGCCGACAATTACTAGGAGTAAAAGGTGTGGCTGAAGTTAGCAGTTTTGGTGGTAAACTGAAACAATTTGAAATTGCCATAAACCCAAATAAACTGCAATCATATAATATAACTATTAATGATGTATTCTCGGCACTTGAAAAAAATAATCAAAATACGGGAGGAGCTTATATTGAAAAAGGACCAACTGTTTTATTTATTAGAACTGAAGGATTAATTGGAAGCGAGAATGATATAAATAATATTTCCATAAAGGCTACTAAAGATGGTACACCTTTGTTAATAAAAGATGTAGCTGAAGTAAAAATTGGATATGCTACCCGTTATGGCGCCATGTGTTATAATGATAAAGGTGAAGTTTCGGGAGCAGTTGTAATGATGTTAAAAGGCGCTAATAGTAGTGAAGTTATAAAAAATGTAAAAAATCGAATTGCTCAAATACAAAAAACATTACCAAAAGGAGTTGTAATTGAACCATTTTTAGATAGAACAAAAATGGTAAACAATGCCATTGGAACTATTAAAAAAAATTTATTAGAAGGTGCATTAATAGTCATTTTTGTGTTAGTGTTATTTTTAGGAAATTTTAGAGCAGGATTATTGGTTGCTTCCGTTATTCCTTTAGCTATGCTATTTGCAATCATATTAATGAACACATTTGGAGTAAGCGGAAACTTAATGAGTTTAGGCGCTTTAGATTTTGGTTTAATAGTAGATGGTGCCGTAATTATTGTTGAAGCCGTCATGCATCAACTTACTCACAATAAAAAATTCAAACATATTACTCAAATAAATCAAGAGCAAATGGATACAGAAGTGAATCTGTCTGCAAGTAAAATGATGAATAGTGCTGTATTTGGACAAATAATAATTTTAGTAGTGTATTTACCAATATTTACACTACAAGGAATTGAAGGTAAAATGTTTAAACCAATGGCACAAACGGTTGCCTTTGCTCTGCTCGGTGCTTTTATATTATCTCTCACATATATACCCATGATGAGCGCTTTATTTTTAAGTAAAAAAACAAAGCATAAATCTAATATATCAGATAGGTTGATGAGCAAAATAGAAAGCGCATATCAAAATACATTACTAAAAGTATTACATTATCCAAAAATGGTTATTTCATTTGTTGTAATACTATTTAGTTCTGCTATCATAACTTTAACATTTTTAGGTGGTGAATTTATTCCTGCTTTAGAGGAAGGTGATTTTGCAGTAGAGACTAGGGTGTTGCCTGGAAGTAATTTAAAAACAAGCATTGCAAGTGTTACTCAGGCAGCCTCAATTTTAAAACAAAAATTTCCGGAAGTTGAAAAAATAGTTGCAAAAATTGGTAGTGGCGATATTCCAACTGATCCTATGCCTATTGATGCTGCAGACTTAATGATTATCTTAAAAGATAAATCTGAGTGGACATCGGCTAAAACTTTCTCTGAATTAAGCGAAAAAATGGGGAAAGAATTAGAAATTGTATTAGGAACAACATTTAGTTTTCAATACCCAGTTCAAATGCGTTTTAATGAATTAATGACAGGTGCCAAACAAGATGTTGTTTGCAAAATATTTGGAGAAAATTTAGATACCCTAGCAATCTATGCTGAAAAATTAGGCAAACTTATTACTAATGTAGAAGGAGCAAAAAATTTATTTATAGAACCTGTAACAGGTATGCCTGAAATTATTATTGATTATAACAGACCTGCAATAGCCCAATATAATTTAACTATTGAGGATATAAATAAAGTTTTAAATACAGCATTTGCAGGACAAAGTACAGGACTTGTTTTTGAAGGAGAAAAGCGTTTTGATTTAGTAGTTCGTTTAAATAATGATAAACGTAAAAACTTGGATGATGTTAAAAATTTATTGATTCCCACTCCATTAGGGACACAAATTCCATTACATCAATTAGCCAAAGTGAGTATTAAAAATGGGCCTAATCAAATACAACGTGAAGATGCTAAACGTAGAATTATTGTTGGGTTTAATGTAAGAGAACGCGATGTTCAAACTATTGTAAATGAGTTACAACAAAAAGTAGAAAAACAAATAAAATTTCCTACAGGATATTATGTAACCTATGGAGGAGCTTTTGAAAATTTAAATGCAGCAAAGCAACGTTTAATGATTGCTGTGCCTGTATCATTAGTAATGATTTTTATTTTATTATTCTTTGCATTCAATTCAGTAAAACAAGGATTATTAATTTACTCAGCTATTCCATTATCTGCTATTGGCGGAATTTTCTTTTTAGCATTAAGAGGAATGCCTTTTAGTATTAGTGCTGGCGTAGGTTTTATTGCCTTATTTGGAGTAGCAGTTCTAAATGGAATTGTATTAATTGCTGAATTTAATAGACTAAAAAAAGAAGGTTTAAAAAATCTTCAACGTATTGTTTTAACGGGTACAAAAGTTCGTCTACGTCCTGTTATGATGACCGCTTTTGTAGCGTCGTTAGGTTTTTTACCCATGGCAATAAGCAACGGAGCAGGCGCTGAAGTTCAAAGACCATTAGCTACGGTAGTTATTGGAGGTTTAATGATTGCTACCTTTTTAACCTTATTTGTTTTACCAATTTTATATATTCTTTTTGAAAAGGATGTTAAAATAAAAATTAAACCAAAATCAATTATTACTGGAATACTATTTTTTGGAATAGTTTTTAATCAAGCTAATGCGCAAACAACAATAAGTTTGCAAGCTGCTATTGATACAGCATTAAAAAATAATTTAACAATAAAGCATGAAAAGTTAAAATCAGATTATCAGAGAATAATAATAAAAACATCAGCATCTATTCCTCAAGCAAATGTAATTGGAGAATATGGACAAATGAATAGTTATTATACCGACAATGCTTTTAGTATTTCTCAATCTTTTAATTTCCCTACTGTTTATGTGAATCAAAAACGATTATTAAGTGAGGAATGGAAAAACGCAGTAATAAGTATCACATTAAAAGAAGTTGAAACTAAAAAAATGGTTCGACAGATTTTCTTTACTTTTATTTATTTATTAGAAAAAGAAAAACTATTACTTATAAATGATAGTATTTATAGCAGCTTTTTAGAGAAAGCAAATTTGAGATTAGCAAAAGGAGAAAGTAATATTTTAGAAAAAACTACTGCCGAATCTCAAAGAGGTAACATTGCTATTCAATTAAAACAATTGCAGCAAGATATTGCAATAACGCAACTTCAATTTGGAATAATACTAAATTCAACAACAT
>JBILOV010000071.1:0-9621 GCA_044374335.1 Bacteroidia bacterium
GATGGGGCAACAAATAAAGCTAGCAACAATAAATCGAAAACTTGAAAAATCAAAGCTCCTTCCTGATTTTAGTATAGGCTATAATAATATGACAATGAATGGTATAGGTTCTGATAATAAAACTTATAATTACTCCACAAGATTTCAATCGGTGCAAGTTGGATTAGGAATTCCTTTATTTTTTGGAGCACAAAAAGCAAAAATTAGTGCTTCAAAGGTTAATCAATCTATTTCTGAGAATAGTTATTTGATTGAAAAAAATTCGTTGCAAAATCAATTTCAATCTATTATAAGTCAATACCAAACTAATTTAGAAACAGTTTCCTATTATGAAACAACAGCACTAAAAAATGCAAAGTTAATTATCGGAACTGCTGATAAACAATTTATAAATGGTGAAATCAATTATTTAGACTGGGTAATGCTAACAAATCAAGCCATTAATATTGAATCTAATTATTTGGATGCTGTTAAAAATTTAAATGAAACTATTATACAAATCAATTATTTAATTACTAAATAAACTAAAAACATGAAAAATATATTTCACATATTAATCGGGGTTCTCATAATTACTTCTTGTGGTGATAAAACTATTCAAGAGGAAGAACCAGCAAAAAATAATATTGACTATACTGTAACATTAACTTCTGCTCAATTTAAAAATGCCACAATTCAAATAGGCAAATTAGAAAAAAGAGAGATCTCAACAACGCTAACATTAAATGGAAAAATTGATGTACCACCTCAAAATATGATTTCGGTAAGCACACCTTTTGGAGGATTTTTAAAATCAACTAAATTACTACCTGGAATGCATGTAAAAAAAGGTGAAGTGATTGCCTCTATGGAAGATCAGCAATACATTCAATTACAGCAAGATTACCTGACTGCCAAATCAAAATTACTTTACACTGAAAACGAATATAATCGTCAAAAAGAATTAAATCAGAGTAAAGCAAGTAGCGATAAAGTTTTTCAGCAAACAGAATTAGAGTTTAAAACACAAAAAATTTCAGTTAATGCTTTATCCGAAAAACTAAGACTTATTAATCTTAATCCAGAATCTTTAACTGAATCAAACTTATCACGCAGCATAAATGTTTATTCTTCTATTGATGGTTTTGTTTCGAAAGTAAATGTAAATATTGGCAAATATGTTAATCCTTCTGATGTACTTTTTGAATTAATAAACCCGGAAGATATCCACTTAAATTTAAAAGTTTTTGAAAAAGATTTAGAAAAACTTTTTATTGGACAAAAACTATTAACCTTTAACAACAACCAACCAGACAAAAAACATCCTTGTTCTATCATTTTAATTAGTCAGGATTTATCAGCAGATAGAAGTGCTGATGTTCATTGCCATTTCGAAGATTATGATAAAACATTGTTCCCAGGCATGTACATGAACGCTGAAGTGCAAATAAAACAAAGTAATGTGTTTGCTATTAATGAAGATGCTATTGTTAACTATGAGGGAAAAGACTATATTTTTATTTCAACAGGTATGCAGCGCTATACTATGATAGAGGTAAAAA
This sequence comes from Bacteroidia bacterium, assembly GCA_044374335.1. Taxonomy (GTDB): domain Bacteria; phylum Bacteroidota; class Bacteroidia; order B-17B0; family Aurantibacillaceae; genus UBA4416. The sequence continues at coordinate 1,542 of JBILOV010000071.1, forward strand.
AAGGAAGTTCAAATAATGCTTTTACAGAAGTAAATGCCATAGATGGAAAAGATATTTCTAATTCTATTGTTGTAAAAAAAGGTGCTTATTCTTTATTAATGCAATTAAAAAATAAATCAGAAGAATAATATTATCTTTATTTCATAAATCTAATTATGGAAAATCATTTAAAAAGTTCTGATTTCATTTCTGATATTGTTATTGGAATGAGTGATGGTTTAACTGTGCCATTTGCTTTAGCTGCCGGTTTAAGTGGAGCAGTTGATAATAATAATATAGTAATTACTGCTGGTATTGCCGAAATTGTAGCTGGTTGTATTGCTATGGGCTTAGGTGGTTACCTTGCCGGAAAAACAGAACAACATCATTACGAACATGAATTAAAAAGAGAGTACGAGGAAGTAGAACGAGTTCCGGAAAAAGAACTTGAGGAAGTAAAGGAAGTGTTTGCAGATTATGGATTAAGCCCTGAATCACAGCATTTAATAGCTGTTGAACTTTCGAAAGATAAAGATAAATGGGTTGATTTTATGATGAAGTTTGAATTAGGATTAGAAAAACCACATCCAAACCGAGCACGTAACAGCGCACTAACTATTGGAACATCATATATTGTAGGAGGTTTACTGCCTTTAACGGCTTATTTCTTTACATCTAATCCAATTGATGGTTTACTATTATCAGCAATCATCACAACAATTTGTTTATTTATTTTTGGATATTTTAAAAGCAAAGTTACAGGTCAACCACCAATTATGGGAGCCTTAAAAGTTACATTAATTGGATTGGTAGCTGCTGGTGCTGCATTTGGTATCGCAAAAGCTATTTCTTAATAGATAATTTAATGACTTTAGTTGAACAATATATTTCGCATAATCATTTTGGTGAAACACTAGGAATGGAATTTAAAATAATCGAACCTGGATTGGTTCATTATTTTATTACAATTAAATCTAATCATTTGGCAACACCAAAAGCAGCTCATGGAGGCGTTATATCTGCTCTAATGGATGGTTTATTGGGAGTAACCGCATTATCAGTTTCTGCTCCCGAAAATAAAATTATTTCAACTGTAGAGTTTAAAATCAATTTTTTAGCTCCTGCCCTACTCGATGATAAATTAATTGGAATTGGTAAAGTTGAGCAAAAAGGAAATAGATTAATAATTGTTAGTGGTGATATTATTTGTCCAGAAAGAAATAATGTAGTAATTGCAAAAGCGATAGGAACTTTTAATGCCTATCCTGCAGAAAAAGCTGGATATACTTTATAAATGTTATTTTAAAAATAGTGGGCATACTTTAAAGCACTAAAAAAGTAAAAATAAACTACGATCTAAAAACTGAAGGAGATTCATAGCTCAAACCTTCATCGTTAACCAAAATTATTTAAATAATTACACCAAAACTAAGGGAAATCATCCAACGAGGATTTTGTTTTACATATTCTACAATTAAAGGAGTAATTTCATTGCGTTTGCTCCACTCTGGTTGCAAATATAAATAACAATCTTTTGATACTTTTTGAGCTTGTTCTTCGGCCCAGATAAAATCATGTTTATTAAACACAATAATTTTTAACTCATGAGCCGCCTTATAATTTTCTTCTTTAGGCAACATCGTTTTTTTGGGCGATAAACAAATCCAATCCCAATTTCCAGTTAATGGGTAAGACCCTGAAGTTTCAATATAAGTTTGAATGTTATGTTGCTTTAAAAGATCGGTTAAATAAACCAAATTATAAATTAAAGGTTCGCCACCAGTAACTACAACTGCTGGAGTTTTGCTATCCAAAACGTTTTCAATAATTTTTTCAGCAGTAGTTAAAGGATGTAAATTTGCATCCCAACTTTCTTTAACATCGCACCAATGACAGCCAACATCGCAGCCACCAATTCTAATGAAATAGGCTGGTTTACCAGTATTAAATCCTTCGCCTTGAATGGTATAAAACTCTTCCATTAAAGGTAATAGTTTACCAGCGTTTAATAAATGATGTTGTTCGGGATTTAATCCACTTAGTTTATAACTCACTTTTCTAGTTTTTTGTTATTGGATTTAAGTTGCTATATATTGCTTTTACTTAAATCCAACAACTATTCTCAAACAACTTCTAAAGGCTCCAATAAGTTAAGCCTTTAATTTTATTTTTATACATTCCTTTAATATCAACAATAACTCCTTTAGGTGCTAAAATTGTTTTGAAATATTTTTCATCTAACGTCTTGTATTCTTGGTGATTTACCGCTACAATCACACCATCATAACCTTTTGCTAACTTATTTAAACCAAAACCATATTCGTGTTTAAGTTCGTTAGAATCGGCATGTGGATCAACAATTTCAACCTTTACACCAAACGATTTTAATTCTTTAACAATATCTGCTACTTTACTATTTCGAATATCACTTACGTCCTCTTTAAAAGTAGCTCCCATAATTAGTACTTTTGATTTGCTGATATTTTTACCAGCAGCAATGATTTTTTTAACGCATGTTTTTGCGACATAAAATCCCATGCTATCATTTACATATCGACCGCTATTGATAACGCGCGCATGATAACCTAATGACTCAGCTTTGTAAGTTAAATAATAGGGATCAACGCCAATACAATGTCCGCCAACTAAACCAGGAGAAAATTTTAAGAAATTCCACTTTGTACCAGCAGCTTCTAATACATCGTAAGTATTAATATTCATTTTATTAAAAATGATAGATAACTCATTCATTAAAGCAATGTTTACATCACGTTGCGTATTTTCAATAATCTTAGCTGCCTCAGCAACTTTAATGCTTGAAGCACGGTGAGTTCCTGGCTCAACAATAATTTCGTAAGTTTTAGCAATGTTCTCTAAACTATCAGCATCACAACCCGAAACAATTTTTAAAATTTTAGTAATTGTATGTTCCTTATCACCTGGATTAATTCGCTCTGGAGAATAACCTACTTTAAAATCTTTTATAAATTTAATTCCAGATTCACGCTCTAAAACGGGTATACAATCATCTTCTGTACAACCAGGATAAACGGTAGATTCATAAACTACATAATCACCTTTTTTTAATACTTTACCTACTGTAGTGGAAGCTCCGATTAAAGGTTTTAAATCAGGTAAATTATGCTCGTCAATAGGAGTAGGAACTGCAATAATAAAAAACTTGGCTTTTTTTAAGTCTTCTAATTTGTGAGTAAATGTAATATCTGAATTAGCAAAATCTTTTTTAGTTAATTCATTACTCGGATCAATTCCTTTATTCATCATATCAACACGTTTAGCGTTAATATCAAATCCAATTACTTTTACTTTTTTAGCAAATGCTAAGGCAATTGGTAAACCAACATATCCTAATCCGATTACTGCAATTGTAGCCTTTTTATCAACGATGTCTTTATAAATTCCCATAATATTTTATTAAATTAATCTTATTGTTTTTTCAAAACTGATTCAGGACGCAATGCATAAATACGCTCAATAATATCTACTACCTTTAAACCTTCTAATGCGTTTGTTGTAATTTTAGTTTTTCCAGTAATGGTATCAACCACATTTTCAATAACATTATGATGGTTATTAGCAGAACCTTTATAAGCGCCATAATCATTAGCAGCATTGGTTTCTTCTAAAACCGGCATAGTATAATCTTTAATATTACATATATCTACTTGGTCCATATATTGTCCTCCAACTTTAATACTTCCTTTACTTCCAATAATAGTTAATGACGATTCTAAGTTTTTATCCCAAACGGCGGTTGAGTAATTAATACTTCCCATACCACCGTTTACAAAATCAAAACTAACAAATCCACTATCTTCAAAAGCAGTTGAAGTTTGGTGATTAAAATCAGCAAACTTTGCCTGAATATTTTTAATGTCTCCAAACACCCAATACATAATATCAATCCAATGTGAAAACTGAGTGAATAAAGTTCCGCCATCTAAATCTGCAGTGCCTTTCCAACCACCTGCTTTATAATAGCGTTCATCACGATTCCAATAACAATTTAATTGCACCATGTAAATGTCTCCTAATGTCTTATTGGTTACAATATCTTTTAACCAAACACTTGGTGGAGAATAACGGTTTTGCATTACACAAAAAACCGTTTTACTATGCGACAAAGCAGAGTATATTATTTCTTCACAATCTGCCTTACTTAGCGCCATTGGTTTTTCTACAACTACATGCTTATTAGCATCCAAGGCTTTTAAAGCATGCTCTGCATGTAAACCGTTTGGAGTACAAACATTAATAACTTCAATTTCCGGATGTTTTTTTAATAATTCATCAACCGTTGAATAATATTTTTCTTGAAGATTTTCAATACCTAATTTTTCTATTGGTGCAATATCACAAACAGCAACCAATTCACAATTTGGATTACGTCGCACCATCTCTGCATGGCGTTTTCCAATATGTCCCTGACCAATTACTCCGAATTTTATTTTTGTCATCTTATGAAGTACGAATTACTATATTATTTTCTAACTTGTAGGTTTGTCCACTCTCCATGCAAGTTGCATTACCTGAAACATCAAACTCTAAACGATGGCCAAATTCGCTCATCCATCCAATTTGACGGGATGGATTACCAACTACTAATGCAAAAGCAGGGACTGTTTTTGTAACCACTGCACCTGCGCCAATAAATGCATATTCGCCAATATTATGTCCACAAACTATAGTTGCATTTGCGCCAATACTAGCTCCCTTTCCAACATGTGTATGCGCGTATTCAGATTTTCGATTAACAGCGCTACGAGGATTAGTGACATTAGTAAAAACCATAGAAGGTCCTAAAAAAACGTCGTCATCACATGTAACTCCTGTATAAATAGAAACATTATTTTGAACTTTTACGTTTTTTCCGAGAACTACATCGGGAGAAATAACGACATTTTGGCCAATGTTACAATTTTCACCCAAAGTGCAATTAGGCATAACATGACTGAAATGCCAAATTTTAGTACCTTTACCAATGTTACACCCTTCGTCAATAAAAGCAGAAGAATGAGCGAAATATAGATTTTCCATAGTTATTTTAAGCTAACAAACTTAATAAATAAAGCTGAAATAGGGCATTTTTTGTGTTATTTTAGATAAAAAAAGATAACATTGTTTAAAATTTAGATTAGTGAGCTACAGACTAAACATAAAATATTATTTAGTACATAATTTAGGCTTTACAAATAAGGAAGCTATAAGAGCTATTGACCAGCGAAAATTAAAAGTTAATGGCGCTATAATTACTGAAAACAGTGAGTTTAACGAAACCTGGGAAATATACTACGAAGATCAACTTCTAAAACCAGATACGCCTTTTACATATATAGCTTTTTACAAACCAAGAGGGATAGAAACAACTCATAATAAAACTATTCCAAATAATTTAAATACAGTATTTACTTTCGAAAAACATTTAGGCTTTGCCGGTAGGTTAGATAAAGAATCGGAAGGATTGCTGTTACTTTCAAATGACGGTAAATATATTCAAAGTTTATCTGATCCTAAAAGAGAAAAACAAAAAGAATATATAGTTACTGTAAACAAATCTATTACGATTGATTTTATTAACGATATGGGAGCAGGCGTTGATATTATGATATGTAAAACAAAGCCTTGTTTTATTGAAAAAATATCAGAGTTTGAATTTAAAATAATTTTAACTGAAGGTAAAAACAGACAAATACGACGTATGTGCAAAGCACTGGGATACTTAGTTGCAAGATTAATTAGAATAAGAATAGATACAATACAATTAGGTGAAATGAAGCCAGGTGATTTTAGAGAATTTAAAATTATGACAAGTTAAATTCAATAAATTCTAATAATTCTAAATAGTTTAAAAGATAAAAAAGTTTGAACACAATGCAGAATATCTTTTTAACTTTGATAGATAAAAAACATAAATTTTCTAAATAATTCAACTATTTAAAACTTTAAAATACATGATTCACGATAAGGAAGAAAAAATAAGAAAAGCATTTGCCACAAAAGAATCAAGAGAGGTTATGGCATCAGACAGTTGGAAGATATTTAAAATTATGAGTGAATTTGTGAATGGCTTTGAACGTATGCAGGAAATAGGACCTTGCGTTTCCATCTTTGGGTCTGCCAGAACAAAACCGGAAAATAAATATTATCAATTAGCTGAAGACATTGCTTTTAAATTAACCCAGGAAGGTTATGGGGTGATTACTGGCGGAGGTCCAGGTATTATGGAAGCTGCAAATAAAGGTGCTAAACGTGGTAAAGGAAACTCTGTTGGTTTAAATATTAATTTGCCTTTTGAACAAAAACCAAACGATTATATAGATAGAGATAAAAGTATTGATTTTAATTATTTCTTTGTTCGTAAAACAGTTTTCTTAAAATACTCACAAGGCTTTATTGGTATGCCTGGTGGTTTTGGGACAATTGATGAATTATTTGAATCGTTAACTTTAGTGCAAACTAATAAAATTGCTGAATTTCCAGTTGTGCTAGTTGGTATTGAATATTGGAGCGGATTAATTGATTGGATAAAAAAAACTATGTTGCACGAAGAACATAATATTAGTGAATCTGATTTAGAATTATTTAAAATTGTGGATACAGCTGAAGATGCTGTAAAACATATTGTAGATTTTTATAGCAAATACATGCTTAAACCAAATTTCTAAAACAACTTTACTAAGTTTATAAGTTAATGAAGCAATAAACGCTTAATCAATAGACAAAAAACACAAATAAAATCTATAAAATAATTCCCTCTAACCTCAAATATTAGCAAGTAATAAAGAGCTTTGACAATCTCTGGAAACTGAGATCAATTAAATAATATAAAACATGAAAACAATCTTAATAACAGGAAGCACAAGTGGTATTGGACTCGGCATAGCTCATGAATTTGCAAAAACAAAACAATACAATATTGTGTTTAACGGTTTAGAAACTAACGGTCAGGAAATTGCAAATGGAATAGCCAAACAATATGATATTGATATAATGTACAGCAATGCAAATATGCTTAAGCCGGAAGAATTAAGAAAAATGGTTGATGATGCGGTTGTTAAATTTGGGAAGATAGATGTATTAATTAATAACGCAGGGATACAACACGTATCACCAATTGAAGATTTTCCTGACGAAAAATGGTTAGCCATCATAGGTATTAATTTAACATCAGCATTTTATTTAACAAAAGCAGTTTGGAAAGGCATGAAGGAGCGAAAATTTGGACGCATCATTAATATTGCATCTGCCCATGGTTTAGTTGCTTCTGAATATAAAAGTGCTTACGTGGCCAGTAAACATGGCATTGTAGGGTTTACAAAAACCATTGCCTTAGAAGGAGCTCCTTTTAATATTACGGCAAATGCAATTTGTCCGGGTTATGTAAAAACACCTTTAGTTGATAAACAAATTGCCGATCAAGCTAAAGTTCATAATATGAGTGAGGCAGATGTAGTTAATAAAGTTATGCTATTAAAACAAGCTGTAAAAGAATTTGTTCCCGTTGAAGTATTAGGACAAATGGCAGTATTTATGGCCTCAGAAAGTGCTACTACATTAACAGGTACAGCTTTGCCAATTGATGGCGGATGGAATGCGCAATAGATAAATAATATATTGTTGACACTATATTACAAACTAGGTGATACCTATATAATGTAAAATAATTTATTCTACTAGAACATTATTTGCTAGGAATTATATTTATGACTATTTAACCATTATTAAATAGCATACATTCCTATTGTTAAAAATCACTTCAATCTATAAAATCTGTCATTCATTTTCTTTTATAATCAAACTAATTTCACAGCTTAATTATAATGGCTAATGAAGAAAGAAAATAAAACCATAATTGTTGGTTTACATAATAGAGAATTTTCAGTATTAAAAGATTCTAGAATATTAGAAAAAGAAACTGAAACTTTGAATTTAGATATATTACCTCATGATTTAAAAGAAAAATTTGAATTACCTCATTTACCATACGCGTATGATGCACTAGAACCTTTTATTGATAGGGCAACCATGGAAATTCATTACACAAGACATCATGTTGCTTATGTTAATAATCTAAATAAAG
>JBILOV010000239.1:0-3652 GCA_044374335.1 Bacteroidia bacterium
AGCACCATATACATTTTTTAAAGCTTCTGTTATATCTACCCTACATTTATGCATTCCAATGCTATGAGCTTGAAAAACAACATGGCCATTATAATAATCCATTATCAATCCAGGACAACCATCGCCCTCGCCAAATATTAAACGATACACGTTTGTATGAGGGTTATTTGCCAAATTTAAAAACTGACGATAATCGAAAGCTTTTTCAATTTTTTTAATCCAAAAATCAATATTAATTTGTTGTTTACTAAAGGAAATAATTCGACCGGTAATACTTCCTTTTTGGTATTGAGCCATTCCTAAAAATTGTTGTTTTGCCGAATAAACCTCTACCACATCTCCATCAGAAATGCCAGTATCGGTTAGTTTTATAGCTCCCGAAAAAATCCAAGGATGAAAACGAAGAACAGGCAATTCTTTGCCATTATGTAAAGTTAATTTTGGATATTCTATCATACCACAAATGTATCGTTATTATTAGTTCTTTATAGTCGTTTAAAGCTATTTTTTAATTAATTTAGCAACAAATAAAGTTAAATATTTAAGGTTAAAACTTATAACTATAACAATAATTAAAATTGATTATGACAACATCTGAAACATTCATCTTTTTGTAGATAAATTTTATCTTATTATGATGAATGCAACAGATGACAATTAAAAAACAACTATGACAACATCTGAAATTAAATTAAAAATTACGGTTGACGAAAACCAATTACCACATAAAATCGAATGGGAAGCACCTGATGCTAAGGAAGGTAGTATTTGTAAAAGTATGATGCTTGCTTTATGGGACGAAAAAGAAAATAATACCATGCGTATTGACCTTTGGACTAAAGACATGAGCATAGATGAAATGAAGAAGTTTTTTCACCAAAACATCACCACATTAACTGATACCTATTTACGTGCCACAAACGATGAAGCTACGGTAAAAGAACTGCGCGAATATATGAGTGGTTTAGGGAAACGAATGGGAGTTTTAGCGTAAGATTAAATGAAAAACTACTTAAGTTTAATATGCATTATATTTTACCTGAGTAGTTTTTCTCAAAAAGAAAGTTTTAATTTTAATAAGACCTACTCCGTTGCTCAAATTCAAGAAGATATTAATTATACCGAAAAGTATCTCACTAAATTTCATCCAGATCCTTTTAAATATATAAGTAAAGATTCATTGCATGCTTTTATTTTAAAGCAAAAGGAAAGGATTGATTCGCCCTTAACCGAAATGCAACTTCGGTTTTTTGTAAAACAAATTGTTGCTAAAATCGGCTGTGGCCACTCAGATGTTGCAGCATCAAAAAAATATACCAAAGCATTAAAAAAAGTAAACCGGCCTATTATTCCTGTTAATGTTTTTATAACAGATTCTAGTCAACTATTTATTTTTAATAACCTTAGTAATGATTCAACCATTAAGCCTGGCGATGAAATTTTGAGCATCAACAACCATACTTCCAAACAAATTTTAAATACCATTTATTCAGTTTATACATCTGACGGCTTTAATACTACGTACAAAAAACAAGGTGTTAATTATGATTGGTTTAAATATTACTATTCGTTTTGTTATGGTTTTAAACTGAAATATGTTGTAAAAATAAAACATCAAGATAATTCCATCACAAATTATAATCTTGCCGCCATTTCCTCTTCATATGATACACTCTTACTTCCCAAAAAAGATTCCATAAATTATATTCGAAAAACAAAAACTTGCACTTACTCTATTATACAAGACGACAAGCCAATTGCAGTGATTGATATAAATAAATTTAAAGGATGGAATTGGCATTCGTTTGTTAGAAAAACATTTAAGGATATTAAACGTAAAAAAATCGATAATTTAGTGATTGATTTAAGAGATAATGGAGGAGGACAAATTAATGACGGACTCAATTTATTATCCTACCTGATTGACGAAAGATTGACATTGCCATTTGATAGAAAAGCAAACTTAATGGCACTGAATCCAAAATACAAAATGGGATTAGCATCGCGGGTTTCGCCTTTTATATTTTTTACCCTTATGCCCAAATGGATTGTAAATGGAAGATTAAGACATTATTTTGTAACGTTTCCAAAAAAAAGAAATGCCTTTAAAGGACAAGTTTATGTGCTTGTAAATGGTAAGTCATTTTCGATGAGCAGTGTGGTTGCGACCTATTTAAAGTATAAAGCAAATGCCATCATTATTGGTGAAGAAACAGGTGGAAATAGTGCAGGAAGTAATGCCGTTTTGAGTGGCCATATTACTTTGCCAAATTCTAAAATAAGAGTTTTTGTACCAATGTATCACCTTTATTACAAGGTAAACGTTGAAAATAAAGGAAGAGGAGTAATGCCCGATTTTCCGACAAATTACACAAAAGGTATTATTTTAAAAGGTACCGATTTAGATTTACAAAAAGTAGGGGAATTAGTTAACTAATACTATTTCTCACTCTTTGGCTAAAATCTCTTAATGCCTGATTAAAGGCAGTACCCTGCTCCATTTTTTCTTTGATATAAATAGAAGCAAGCACATGAGTTAAGCATTCTCCTTCATCTTTCCCTTCTACTTCAATAGCAGGTTTTTGTTCCTCCATCATAGCATCCTCTGCATCTTTCAATTGAATTAAAGAATAGGACTCTACTAGTTTTTTTATTATTGGAATTTGCATTTTTTATTTATTATGAAAGGTTATTTATTTGTGAAAAATGATTACGAGTTATTTACGAATATACGAATCTAGGCGTGCATCTGTGTTTGCTAGCTATGTATACTAGCTCATACACAGATTCGTATATGCGCATTAAATTCGCAATTATCCCTTTAAATCATCAATCATTTTTTGTAAATACTCTTCTTTGCTTGTTGCTGTGCCTTCTAATAAAGCACCATTTTTAAAACTAGCTAAATACGGTAAATTGTCAACACCACCCATTTTACGAGCATTTTCATTTTCCTCAGCATTTACTTCTAAAAATAAAATATCTGCATTTTGCTCATCGTTTGAATGACGCTTAAATTTTGGTGCAAATAATTTACAAGAGCCGCACCAATCGGCATAATATTTTACTATAACCTTACTATTACTTGTTAGTAAACTTTCAAAATCGTTATCTGTGCTAATTTGTACCATTATTATGAGTATTTTAAATTAAATTATTTAACTGCATAAACCTAACAATTAAAAACAGGAATTGTTAACGAAAATTCGAACTTTTTTTAAAAACAATGAAAAAAGCGCACCTGATTATTAAAAAGTTAATTGGTACTAAGGAATTGTAAAAAAATTCAATTTACAATCTGTTTTATGGTTTTTGTATTTAAATGAATTGTTGCTTAGTTAGTTTTGAATATGATTATTAAACTCATGTATTCAAAACTTTTATGTAGTTAATAATAGTAATTACAAAATAATTGATAATCAAAGTCTAAAGCAATTAACAACGTCTTCAATACTATTTCCTGGTAAATATAAAAATGCCTTCAAGTTATTACTAAAATCCTCTGCATCTAATTTTTTAGTAAACACAAATAATGATTAATATTGTTGAATGATTTACGATGTAAAATACATACTGATTTTCGCTTTTCTATTTTGCTCATTTGTTATGAATGCCCAATTGGATTCAATAAAGAAAAATCAAATATCTATTC
>JBILOV010000035.1:0-13670 GCA_044374335.1 Bacteroidia bacterium
ATCACTTTCTAAAAAAATAATTATTTTAATTAGGATACATACACAATTTGTTATTATAGGTGATAGCCTTAACTAATAGTATATGTTTAGCTTTTATTATTAAAACTACCGTCTTTTAGCATATTGTATATTTTACTTTTACTAATACCTAATTCATTTGCAGTTTTTACAACCTGAAAATCGTTTCTTTTAAGGTAATTAAAAATAAAACGATTATTAAAATCACTTAACGTTGAATTATTTAAGTCGTATGTTGGTTGAGTGTTAGAGTTGAAAATGATTTCACTTTCGGTTATTGTGTTTTTATCAGATAAAACGCACGCTAATTCGATAATTGATTTTAATTCTTTTATATTTCCTGGATAGTTATATCTCATTAATTTTTTTTTCGCATCGTTCGAAATTATTTTACTTTCAATGCCATTATTTCTACAAAATTCATTTTTAAACTCTTCCGAAATAAAGCCAACATCTTCCGTTCTTGATCTTAATGGGGGAATTTCTAATTTCAATCCTAAAGTTTCAAAATAAAGTTCTTCATTTAATTTTTTCTTTTTTAGTAAATCCTGAAAATCAAAGATACTTCCTATGATAAAACGATGAGTATTAGTTCCAGTATATTCTTTTTTACGTTGAATTGCTTTTAAACTTTTAATGAATTTTATTAATTTAGATTGTAAATCAATAGTAAATTCTGAAATTTCATTGATGAAAAATGTACCAGTTTCGTATTTCTTTAAATCTTCAGGTATTTTTTCAGACTTGTTACTTTCTAATTTTATATACTCTTCAAAATCTTCTATATCGTGAATACCTATTTCGTGAAGTGGCAAATGCGAAAGTTTTGAAGATACGTGTATTACTTTTGCTATAAATCTTTTACCTGTTCCTTGTTCGCCTGTTATAGCTACATTTAAATTTGATTGAGCTGCTTTAATTATTAGTTTTTTAATATTTGAAATAGAATGACTTTTACCTATTAAAAATGTTTCTAGTTGAATGAAATTTTGAAATTGATTTTTTGAATTAGTGTTTTGTTGTAATAATTGTTTTTCTTTTATATATGATTGTAAAACTTTATCTAAATTAGTTAAAGCATTTTCATCTTTAATAATATATTCATCTGCACCTGATTTCATTAAATTAGTAGCAACTTTTATATCTGTTTGTGCTGAAAGTATAATTATTTTTATATTGGGATCATACGATTTGTATTTTTCAATTATATCATCTGCAACCATATCAGTTAAGCGATAATCTAAAATTATGAAATCTGGATTTTGGCTAATTTTTTTTAAAACTTGGCTTCCAGTAAAATAACTGCTACACTGAAGTTGAGTGTTTTCTGATAGAAAATTTAATAAGATGTTGTTATAAAACAAGTCATCTTCTACTATAAAAATCTTGTAAACGTGGTCCATAATCAAAATTAAAGTTAAGAATAATTATTTTGAATTTAGTTATCTCTCTCCATTTTTTGGAAACTAATTTTAATATTTTAATAATAGGATTTTTAATTTTTTATTCATTTTTAAGAGACACAAAAATACTTTTTTTCATAAAAATAGGTATACTCATTAAATTCTGTGTTTCAAGAAGTTATAACTTATTTCTAACTATTGATAGTAAGCATTTTATGAAATGTTTCTAATGATGGAGCAAAACGAACTAAATAATCTCTGTAATCAATTCCGCATCAATAACTCCATCTGCATTTATTAATTTTGTATTAACGGTTACTGATTGATTTATTAGTTTTTCATCAAATGGATAAACTACCTTGATGTAATTTTCGGTAAAACCACACATCACGCCATTTTTATTTTCGTGTTCAAACAATACGCTATACTCTTGATTGAGGTGTTGTTCGTAAAACTCTCTTAATTTTTTAGCGGATAATATGCGAAGCATTTTGTTTCTACGTTTGCGTTCAGCATAATCCACTTTACCTTCTAAGGTAATAGCCTCTGTATTATCACGCTCACTATATGTAAAAACATGTAAGTAAGAAATGTTTAAAGAGTTAATAAAATTGTAGGTATCCAGGAAATGCTCATGTGTTTCGCCAGGAAATCCAACAATAACATCAACCCCGATGCAACAATTAGGCATTAATTCTTTTATTTTAGTAACACGATCCTGATATAATTCTCGTTTATAACGACGTTTCATTTTACCTAAAATTTCATTATTCCCACTTTGTAAAGGAATGTGAAAATGGGGCATAAATCGTTTAGAATTTGCCACAAATTCAATCACTTCGTTGGTTAATAAATTTGGTTCGATAGAAGAAATACGAATGCGTTCAATGTCTTCTACTTTGTCAAGCTCTGTAATTAAATCCAGAAAATTATATTCCTTCCGTTTTTTAGTGTCTTTGTCAATATCAATACCATAGCCAAAGTCGCCTAAATTAACACCCGTTAGTACAATTTCTTTAACACCAGTAGCTGCAATTTTTTTTGCGTTAGCTACTGCGTTTTCAATAGTATCGCTGCGGCTTTTGCCACGCGCTAAAGGAATGGTGCAAAATGTACAACTGTAATCGCAACCATCCTGTACTTTTAAAAAGGAACGTGTTCTGTCTCCGGCTGAAAATGAGTCTACAAATGTATTAACATCCGAAATTTCACAATTATGAATTTCGGTATGTGTATTTTTAACTGAAAGATTGATGTAATTTAATAGTTTAAATTTTTCAGAAGCTCCTAAAACAACATCTACACCTTCAATATTTGAAATTTCATCTGGTTTTAATTGAGCGTAACAACCAACCACCGCAATAAAGGTTTCCGGGTTTTTACTTAAAGCAGATTTTACTATTTGCTTACATTCTTTATCGGCATTTTCGGTAACAGAGCAAGTGTTTATAACACACACATCTGCTCCTAAATCAAAAGCAATTTTTTCAAATCCTTTTTCTTGCATTAAACGAGCAATGGTTGAAGTTTCTGAAAAATTCAGTTTACAACCAAGTGTATGAAATGAAACGGTTTTTCCTGCAAATGACATGAGGGCAAAGATAGGTTTTTTTAGATAAAGAGGATTACTTCACCAATTTCATTTCATTCAATAAATAACCTGCTCCTGCAAATTTATCTATTACAAATAATGTATAACGCACATCTAATACAATGTTGCGGCATTGGTTTGGGTTATACATGATGTCGCTCATGGTGCCTTCCCAGTTTCTATCAAAGTTGGTCCCAATTAATTGGCCTTTTGCATTAAAAACAGGGCTTCCGCTATTACCACCGGTGGTATGGTTACTTGCGGTAAAAGCAACTTGCAGTTTGCCATTTCTGTTAGCATATGGTCCGTAATCTTTTTTACTGTACAAGTCTCTTAATTTTGCTGGCACATCAAACTCTTCGTTGTTTGGAATATATTTTTCCATAATTCCATCTAAGGTTGTGTAATAATTATATTCAACGCCATCTTTTGGTTTGTAGTTATTGACTTTACCATAAGCTACTCGTAATGTTGAATTGGCATCAGGATAAAACTTTTTATCTTTAAATAATTCTTTTTGGCCTTGTAAGTAAAGTTTTTGAATTTCGTTAATTTCTCGCTCATCATATTGAAATTGAGGAAATACAGAGGTATTATAATATTTTACAATAGCATTGGTCAAATAAAATACAGGATCTCTTTCGTAAAGGTTTGTGTATTTCTCAAAATCATTTAACATCATTTCTGCTTTATCTTTATCCACAAAATTGGTATTTGAAAATAAAAATTCAGTCATTTTTTTAGCATCGTTATTATTAGCTACAATAAATGAATCTAATACATAGGGTCTGTTGTTTGATGATACACCTTTGATATACTCTGTAAGCATAGCTTCGCAGATTTTAATATCGGTTGGTTTATTGTAGTTTTTAAAGAAACCCAGTTTTTTATATTCGGCTAAAGTAGTTTCGTAAGTATTAGTAGCTCCTTTTAGTTTTTTCTTCAGCTCGTTATTTAAAGTAATATAATAGCGGGCATAATTAAATGCGTCAATCGCTAATAAACATTCGCTATAATAATCCACTTGTTTACTTAAAGTTTTATATTCCGCATACACTTTTTGAAGTTGTGGGAAAATATTGCCATATTTTTCTTTTTTTATAGGATCTGAATTTACAGCTTCATTAAATTGTTTTTCGAATAATTGTTTTTTAGCAACGGCATCATATTTTTTTAAGCCATTCATTTCTCCCATCCATTTTTTATAATAGTTAGCAATACCTTGATATTTAGTTGCGTAAGCAATACGAACCGCATCACTTTGTAACATATCAGCATTCATAATATTTAAACGTTTTTCTCTTAAAGCTACTTTTAATGGGTCGCTTTCGTTCATTATCATATCAACAGCATAGCTCGATAAGTATTCCTGTGTACGTCCCGGAAATCCATATACCATGGTAAAATCGCCTTGGTTATATCCTTTCAAAGAAATAGGAATAACATGTTTTGGTTTGTAAGGAACATTATCCGCACTATACTCAGCTGGTTTGTTATCTTTATTTGCATAGATACGAAATACGGAGAAATCCGCATTATGGCGAGGCCACATCCAGTTATCACTTTCTCCACCAAATTTACCAATTGAAGAAGGTGGTGCTCCAACCATTCTAACATCTTTAAATGTTTCAACTACAAATAAATAATATTCGTTACCATAAAAAAATGGTTTAATAAATGATTCATAATGTGTGCCAACTATAGCTTCTTTTTCTATGGCTTTAATATTTGCTTTTATAAGTGAATCTTTTTTTGATTCGGTAATGGTTGCTGTAATTCCTTTTAATACTTTACTAGTAACATCTTCAATACGTTGAATAATAGTGGCATTTAAGTTTGGAGTATACACTTCTTCTTTTTTATTCATGGCCCAAAAGCCGTTTGTTAAATAATCTTTTTCAACTGTACTATGGTATGCTATAGCAGAGAATCCACAATGGTGATTGGTTAAAATTAAACCTTGATCAGAAACAATTTCGGCAGTACAACCACCAGC
Source organism: Bacteroidia bacterium (assembly GCA_044374335.1). Lineage (GTDB taxonomy): Bacteria > Bacteroidota > Bacteroidia > B-17B0 > Aurantibacillaceae > UBA4416. The sequence continues at coordinate 5,009 of JBILOV010000035.1, forward strand.
AAACTGAACGACAGCATCTTTTAAACTTGATTTATTAACGCTATAGATTTGTTCGGCAGTTAATTTTAGTCCGTTTTTTTTCATGTCCTTTATATTCATAGCATTTAAAAGTTGTGGTAGCCACATACCTTCATCTGCTTTTGATATTAAAGAAATAATAAGTGTTAATGCAAGTAATAAATGTTTCATGTTTTGGTTTTATTAATAATTACGAATAAGGTACGAATATACGAATCTGTGTATGCAAAACGTATCATACACAGATTCGTATATTCGTATTAAGATTCGTAATCATTTTAATTCGTAATTATAATTGTTTTACATACTTCTAATTAATTCTTTCATTAATAAGGTCATTTTAGGTTCTTGCATTTTAGCAATTTGCTGTACCTCTTCATGGCTAACATTTTGAACATCACCCTCAACACCTAAATCAGTTACTATACTTACGCCAAAAACTCTCATGCCGCCATGTTTTGCAACAATAACCTCTGGTACAGTACTCATACCAACAGCATCTGCTCCAATTCGTCTTATATAACGGTATTCGGCTGGAGTTTCAAAACAAGGACCTGTTAAGCCGGCATACGAACCTTGACTAACTTTAATGTTATTTGCTTTTGCAATATCAACAGCAAGCGCTATTAATTTTTTATCGTAAGCTTCACTCATGTCTGGAAAACGAGGACCTAGTTCAGAAATGTTTTTGCCGATTAAAGGATTGGTTGGAAATAAATTAATATGATCGTTGATAATCATAATTTCACCAATTTCAAATTCAGGATTCATACCACCACTTGCATTCGAAACACAAACAGTATGAATTCCCAAGGCTTTCATAACTCTAACGGGGAATGTAATTTGTTGCATATTGTAGCCTTCATAAAAATGAAAACGACCTTGCATCGCCATTACTTTTTTACCACCTAATTCTCCAAAAATTAATTTGCCACTATGACCTTCTACAGTACTAACAGGAAAGTTTGGAATATCTTCATATGGCATTATAAACTCAGCGTTTATTTCTTTTACTAATCCGCCTAATCCGGTTCCTAAAATAATGCCTACTTCAGGGCGAAAGTTATTTGTTTTTTCAAGAATATTTTTTGTGGTGAAATTTATTTGTTCTAACATAATTTATAATTGTTTCGTTGAATTCGTCGGCTTTATCTTTAAAATCCACTTCTATTGGCAAAGTATACAAAGGTAACGTATTTGCTATATCCTGCAAGTTGCTGCTCATTAATCTCATGGCATCTTTTTCGGTAGTGACTACAATTTTATTTCCTCCTTCAATAGCATCTAATTCTGCTTTGATTGTAGCAATATCATTTATAGTAAATGAGTGGTGATCAGGAAATTGAAGATGTTTTACATCAGCAGCATATTCTTTAAGATAAGTAATCATGGGTGATGGATTTCCAATACCCGTAAACACAACAATACGGTAACGAAATAAGTCGTTTAATGTATCGATTGTTTCTAATGGGTTTCCAAAGCCTTTTAATTCTCCATACTCAAGCCAGCTAAAAAACAAACGCTGATGGGCTAAAGGTTTTAAATCTTTAATCACATTTCTGATTTCGATAGGTGTTGTATTTTGTGGAGTTTTGCTTATAATGATAATATCTGCCCTGCGAATTCCTTTTATAGATTCTCTTAAATAACCTGCGGGCATCATACAGTCATTTATATATAAATTTGAATACTCACTGATAACGATTTTAAGTTCGCAATTTAAAGCACGATGTTGAAAGGCATCATCTAAAATAATGACCTTAGGCGGTTCAGTAAATTCCAATATTTTTTTTACTCCGTTAACTCTATTAGCGTCCACACATACATCAAGCTCTGGATTTTTAGTTTTGTATTGTAATGGTTCATCTCCAATATCAAAAGCGGTACTACTTTCACTTGCATGAATAAAGCCATTAGTTTCACGCTTGTATCCTCTGCTTAAAATGGCAATTTTAGCATGGCTTTTTAATAAGTTTATTAAATACTCGACATGAGGGGTTTTGCCAGTGCCGCCAACGGCTAAATTGCCAACACAAATAGTATGAACATCAAAAGATTTGCTGTTAAAAAAATTCCAATCGTATAAAAAATTACGAATGGAAGTGATGAAGCCGTAAATGACAGCAAATGGAAAAAGGATTATTTTCTTTAAAATCACCTAAATTTTATAAAGTAGTGAATTTAAGGGGTTTTTGTTAAAAAAGGAAATTTAAACTCAATTAAAAGTTTTTTGTAATTTATAAGTAAAAGTCTGATTTCTTTAAAATATAAACTTAAACAGATTTTAACGAAACAAAGAAATATGTCCATTACGGATAATTTTTTTATCAGTAATTTTTTGAATAGCTTCTAAACGGTACACATAAACATCATCAGGACAAGGATTGCCTTTAAATTTACCATCCCATTTTGCATTCATGTTATTTGATGAGTAAACTGTATTTCCCCACCTATCAAATATAGTGATTAAAAAATAAGAGTATTCGCACTGAAAAACAGGATAAAACAAATCATTTTTATCATCTTCATTTGGCGTAAAGCTATTTGGAATAAATACTTCGCAGTCACAATTTTTATATTTTATGGTGACGCTATCTGTTTTTACACCGCAATTTTTGGAGGTACTTTTTACCCAATATAAGCCTTCTTTAGTTGCATTTATGCTTGATGTATTTGCGCCTGTATTCCAGTATAGTTTAACATCTGTCGACGCTTTTACCGATAATGTTTTATTTGGTTCGTTTTCGCATATTAAAACTTCTTTGCCAAAATTTGGGATAACTGAATTGGCTGAGCTAACTTTAAATGTATCTGTGTAAGAACAGCCTTTATTGTTTATTTTTACCCAGTAAATTCCTTGTTTTTCAATTTTTATTTGGTCGGCAGTTTCACAATTACTCCAGGTATATTTGTATCCCTTGTTTTTTGTTGTAATAATAATTGGGTTTCCACAAATTAGTGTATCTCTGATTTTAAAATTAGGTTTGTCATTTAATTTTAAATAGGTGGTATCTATTAATATATTTTTCCCATCAATTATTTTTATAATATGTAAGCCTTTATATTTAACATATAATTGCTTGGCATGTACAATAATTGCTTTTGGTGTTTGCCAGTAAAAAGTAGCCATTTTGCTCACTTTTTCTTCCGGAAATTTAATTAAAGACGAATCTCCTGCACAAATAATAGTTGTATCGGGTAATAAATTTAGGGCTTTAGTTTGAGCATAATTATAACTCAGCAGTAAGCTAAATAAAATAAAAAATATGTATCGGTTTAAATTCAAATAATTGTAAAAATAGGTTGTTTCAATTTTTGTTTTAGTTATTGTATATTAATTTATTACAAAATTTTAAATATTAAATCTGTAAAGAAATTGTTATTCTAGTTCCTTCTTCGGGTATAATTAATTCGGACTTGTCCATTATTTCTACTTTCTGATTTTTGCCTGTTAATTTTGTATTTAGTTCTAAAATATTTTCAATTGTTTTTGTTCCTAATGATTTGTGACCTGCTTTGGCATGTTCTTTAGCTTTATAAAAGCCAATTCCATCATCTTCTATTATAATAAGTAATGTATCTTTATTTTCTTTTTTAAAGCGAATGTGTAAATTGCCATGCTCATGTTTTGGCAATATGCCATGTATAATTGAGTTTTCGGCATACGGCTGTATAATCATGTTGGGGATTTTGATATCTAAAGTATTGATATCAGGAGCAACTTCAATATGAAAATCAAATTTGCCTTTAAACCTTTCTTTTTCTAAATCTAAATAATAGTTTAATCTTATTAATTCCTCATCTAATGTTATTTCACTTTGGGCTGCTTTTTCAATAATCATGCGAATCAGTCGCGAAAATTTAGCTAGGTATTCGCTGGCTTTTAAGGAGTCGTTTAAGTTGATGTAATTTTGAATAGAGGTTAAAGAATTGAAAATAAAATGTGGACTCATTAGCGAATTCATAGCCTGATGTTTTAATAAATTAACCTGCCGATCTTCCTGAACTCTTCGGGTAGCTTTTTTTCGTACCCTTCTAATTACAATAAAAACAATAATCATAAAAATGAAAATTGTACCAAAAATAATAGACAAAGTAAACCATGCTGTTTGTTTAAAGGGAATGTCTTTTTGAATGGTAATGATAATTGAGTCGCTCCAATTGATACCATCATATGAGCATATAATCTCTAATTTATGAGATCCTCCATCGATGGAGGTTAAATGTATTTGTCTGTTTTCTAAACTAAACCATCCCTTATTGTATTTGTATCTGTAATATTGTTTGTTTGGTTTGACATATAAAGGACTCGAAAAACCAATCATTACATCGGATTGTGAACTGTTTAATTTTAAAATAGAATTATTTAATTCTAATAAACTACCATCAGCATCAATAGATGTAATAAATAATTTATTGGCAACCCTTACCTGTTTTAATAAATCGTTTATATTACATAATGTAATTCCTTTATCGCTGCAAATACAGCAATTGTTTCCATCAAATACAATATCATTTATCGTATTTGAAAGTAAGCCGTTTGATTTATTGTATATAACAATAGGGTTAAACTTATTATCACAAATAAATAAACCGTCTAATGTGGCAATCCAAATTTTGTTTTGATAGAATTTTATTTTTTTTACCGCCGTTAATTGTTGTTCACCAATTTGTTGGATAAGTATAGAATCTTCAAATATTGTAATTCCATTTTCATGAGCTAAATAAGTTTTATTTTCATGGTGCTCAATATTATTTATTCCAAAACTAAATAATTGGTTTTTATAATTTTTATAGCTCCTATTTTTAAAAGAATAGATACTTAAGCCATCAGAGGTACCAATAAATAAGTTGTCATTTAATTCGTAAATGCTATTAATCCGAGTTCTATAATCAGGAAATGATACAAGAGTATCTATGATACTGTATTTTTCGGAAGTATAGTTTTTTATTTTATATAATGTTCCTGTTCCATCTGCCATATAGGCTTCTGTTGGATTTTTACAATATTTAAATAATCTAGAAGCAATAGGGGAGAAATTGTAAAAGGAATTATTAATTAAAAATGAGCGCTTTGTATTTGCAGAGGAATTTGTTTTTGAATATATAACATTCTTTCCTATTGGATAAATGCCGTAAACAGATTCGTTAAACAATTCATCGGGAGCAATAACTGTTTGGGTATTGTTATTGGTTTTATCAAATATAAATAAACCATTATTTGTTCCAACTACAATGCTTTTTTCGATAAAGGAAGCACTGCTTACAGGTAATATCTTGCGTCCAGATGTAAAGGAGATATTTTGTAGTTGTGGGTTTTGAATAAAGTAAACGCCATCATTAAAAGTCCCTATCCAAATATGGTCGTCGGTATCTTTAAAAATGCAATTAATTAAAACTTTGTCAATACCCAATAAATCAAAAGCATCGAAAGTGATATTATTTTCAATCACATATAAATTATCATCCGGAATGTTTGTGAACCAAATACGTTGGTATTTATCTACAATTAATTTACTGACACGTGCAACATTATTGGCACTAAAATAACTACTGGCTTTTTGTGTTTTAACAGATATTGTTTTAATTATTTTATTGTTATTTATGCAGTAAATGGCATTATCGCTACCAACATATAAAGTTCCGTTGGTATCTTCGGTAATTGAGTAAATGGAGATTTCTTTCCCAATATTTAATTTTATTTGCTTACCGTTTTCGAATTCGTATAAACCATCTGTTCTGCCAACTAATACCTTATTTTGTTTGGTTTTAAAAAGTGCGAATGCCTGATTGTTATTATCTAATTTTTTTACATTATCGTCACTTATTTTGCCTGATTTTAATTCGATTGCCGAAACAGAAATCTGATCATTTAATGAATAGCTATATTCATTATCTATAATTAGTTCATCAACAGAATTAGTAAATACTAAGTTTTTAAGAAGTGAAGCCTCATTTTTTTGTTTATTGTATTCGTATATTCCTTCTCTTCTATTTATAATAACTAAATTATTATTAAGGTTAAATCCAATATTTCTGATGAAGTTAGATTTAAGAGGTGTTTTGGGCTTTATTTTCTCAAATTTATAACCATCAAAATTGTAAACACCATTTTCGGTAGCTAGGTATATAATGTGTGATTTATCTTGCTTAATTGCAAACACATTAGCATTACTTAAACCATCTTCTGGACCGTAATGTTGAAACGAAAAACTACGATTTTGAGCGAGAGTGCTTATTGTTGAAAATAATGCGCCAAAAAAAAATAGATATAGCTGCCTTGTATACATGATATATCTTATAAAAATACTGAATAATTTTTTAATGAGTTTGTTTTATCTCCTTCATAATATAACGTTATGATGAAAATGTAATTTACTTGGGAGTTACAGCTTTAGTTTTTAAAAACTCAGCAAATTCTTGAGAACGAGCTTTTGAAACTTGTATGCTTGTGCCATCTGCCATAATAATAGTTCCTCCTTCTGCATTTGAATATTCCTTAATAAAATCTATATTTATTAAGGATGAACGATGAATTCTAAAAAACACAGTAGTAGGTAAAATAGCTTCAAATTCTTTTAATGTTTTTGATGCTACAATCTTTTTATTGGTGTTTAAAAATATGTTTGTATAGTTATCAGAAGCTTCTAACCAAACAATGTCTTTATAATCAATTAAAGTAAAACCCTTGCTGTGGTTTATTAATACTAAGTTTTTATCATTGCCTGTTGCTGGTGAAGCCGTTGCTCCTTTTTGTTCGTAATGCTTTACTACTTTTTTAACCGCACCTTGCAATTCGCTTAATAATAAGGGCTTAAGTAAGTAGTCAATGGCGCCGGCTTTTACGGCGTTTATACCATGTTCGCTATATGCAGTTAAAAATATCAAACAAAAATCATGATGAACTAATCCATCAATCATTTCTAAACCATTCATGCCAGGCATGTTAATGTCACAAAACACTACTTCTGGTTTAAGTTCTTGAATTAACTTTTTACCTTCCATACCACTGCCAGCCTCTGAAATAACTTCTATTTCTGGACAATAGCTAGCTAACATACTTTTGGTATTGCTACGACTATTTTCTTCGTCGTCAATGATAATGGTTTTGAAAGTTTGCATAATTAGTTTTTTATTATGCTAAGCTAATAAAAATTCATATAACATTATTGTCATTTATTTAATATAGCGACCGTTTGAGTAAAATAGTGTTTATTAACAGTGAGTAATGATTATCTTCATGCTTTAATTTAAATAAATAGCCAATAATATGAAGTCGTTTTTTTTATCAGTAGCCATTTTTTCTTTTATTTCCATAAATTGTTTTGCTCAAAAATCGATATCTGTTGAAGATATATGGAGTAAATATGCGTTTAGGACAAATTCAGTAGGTGGATTTAATACCATGAAAGATGGGTTACATTACACTGACCTAGAAAAGGACGGTGATTTTGATAACATTGTAAAATATGAATTAAAGTCTGGTAAAAAAATGGCTGTACTTGTAAAAGGAGCTTCTGTAAAGGTGGGCGATAAAACGATTGATATTAGTGGTTATTCTTTTAGTCCGGATGAAACAAAATTGTTTTTTTCAACCGATGCCGAGGGAATTTACCGTCGTTCATCTGTTGAAACTAATTATGTATATGATTTAAAAACAGGCACAACCTACGAATTGTCTAATGCTGGAAAACAAATGTTTGCTACTTTTTCGCCGATAGGAAATAAAGTAGCTTTTGTAAGAGCTAATAATTTATTTATTAAAGATTTAAATAACGGAAAAGAAACCCAAGTAACCACCGATGGCAAAAATAATGAGATAAAAAACGGCTGGGCTGATTGGGTTTATGAAGAAGAATTTAGTAAAGCCAATTATTTTGAGTGGAATGCTGATGGAAGTAAATTAGCCTTTGTGCGTTTTGATGAAAGTAAAGTGAAAGAATACACTTTTGATACTTACAACAATAATTTATATCCTGATAAAGTAACTTTTAAATATCCAAAAGCTGGCGAAGATAATTCGGTATTAACAGTGCATGTTTATGATTTAATAAGCGCAAAAACAACACCGGTTGATATTGGCACAGAAACTGATATTTATATTCCGCGCATTCAATGGACCACTGACAAAAATACCTTGTCGTTGCAACGCATGAACCGCTTGCAAAACAAAGTAGAATTGATGTTTGCAAATGCAACGGATGGTTCAACAAAAACTATTTTAAGCGAAGAAGCTAAAACCTATATTGATATTACGGATGATTTAACTTTTTTACCAAATAATAAAGGGTTTATATGGAGTAGCGAAAAAGATAATTTTAATCATTTATACCATTATGATAACACAGGCAAATTGGTAAATCAAATTACAAAAGGAAATTGGGATGTGGTATCTTTTAATGGCTATGATGAAAAATTAAACCTATTGTATTACATTTCAACAGAGCGAGGACAAATTAACAGAGATGTTTACAGTATTAAATTAGATGGAACAAATAAAAAACGATTATCAACCGCTGAAGGCACCTCAAGTGCTGATTTTAGCGCAGGTTTAAAGTATTATGTAAGTTCTTATTCAAATGCAAATACACCGCCTGTTTATGAGTTACATAGTGCCGATGGAAAACTAATTAAAGTGTTAGAA
>JBILOV010000240.1:0-3628 GCA_044374335.1 Bacteroidia bacterium
GTTGTTACATCCACAGTACTAGTAGCTACAGCTGTGCAAGATCCATTTGCACCGAGAACAGAATAAACAGTAGTTGTGTTTGGATTTGCAACAACTACACTTCCTGTTGATGAACTTATATCCGTTGTTGGACTCCACGAATAATTTGTTGCACCATTTGCTGTTAAGGTTAACGAACTTCCTGAACATATTGATCCGCTGTTAACACTTAAAGTTGGTGTGGTTGTTACATCCACAGTACTAGTGGCTATAGCTGTGCAAGTACCATTGGCACCAAGAACTGAATAAACAGTAGTTGTGTTTGGATTTGCAACAACTAAACTTCCAGTTGATGAACTTAAATTTGTTGATGGACTCCACGAATAATTTGTTGCACCATTTGCAGTTAAGTTTAGTGAACTTCCTGAACATATTGATCCGCTGTTAACAGATATTACTGGAGTTGGAAGTACAGTTATTGTACTATTTGCAGTGGCTGTGCAAGAACTATTGGCACCAATAACTGAATAAACCGTAGTTGTGTTTGGATTTGCAACAACTACACTTCCAGTTGATGAACTTAAATTTGTTGATGGACTCCACGTATAATTTAATGCGCCGTTTGCAGTAAGAGTTGCACTAGATTGACCATTACAAATTGATTCGGAGTTTACTGTCACATTAGGTAAAGAATTAACCGTTACACTTGTAGTAGTAATAGCTGTGCATGATCCAATCGTTGCAATAACTGTATATGTACCACTCATTGAAACCGTAGAGGAAGCAATTGTAGGATTTTGGCTTAATGAATTAAACCCTCCCGGTCCGCTCCAAGAATATGTTGTGCCACCTGTCGCGGATAAATTAATCGTATTTCCTTCACAAAAGGGACCAGTGTTGGCTGCCAATGCAGTTGGATTTTGAAGTACATTTACCGTTGTTGTTCCCGTTCCAATGCAACCGGAAGTATTAGTGGTTACAGTGTATGTAGTATTTGCAGTTGGTGTTGCAACTGGATTTGCGCAATTTGTGCATGACAAACCAACAGCCGGCGACCAACTGAATGTAGTGCCTGAGGCGACGTTTAGCTGAGTAGAGTTTCCTGAACAAACTGAAGCTGGACTGGCTGTGGGCGTAATTGTTTGATTCGACACAACAGTAACAGAAAAACAAGAAGGAGTAACAATCCCGCATGGAACCACAGGTGAAACACAAATATTTCCTGAGTTAGTTCCCAAATTCACAGTAATTGAGTTGGTACCCAAGCCTCCAACAATTGAAGAACCTGCAGGAACTGTCCAATTATAGGTTGTAGCACCTGCAACGGATGCTACTGAAAAAGTTTGCTGTGTACCTGAACATGCAGGACTTGTGCCAATAACAGATCCGACGTTTACAATCGTACTACCTACATCATAAAAAATTTTTCCATTAAACCTCCTTGGTGAGAAACTTGTATTAAATGAAAATTCCTTGCCCGTCCCATCTTTAACTTGAATATTTGCATCTGAAGAAAAAACAGCTCCTACAGTTGTACCATTGGTGTATCGCATCGTAGGCCCAGAAGCAGTTGTTCTAGTAATGTAAAAAGCAGCAGTAGAACCTGCGTTTATTGTTACATTAATAGGAAGCGGTATGGACGTAAATAAATTATTTCCGAGTCCAACAACCCCATTAGCAGTGCCAAGTAGAGTCCATCCTACTGAACTGTTTGTAAAACCAACATGAGTTCCTGGTCGATACCAAATTTGAACTCCGGTAGTTCCTACATCAAAATTACCTTCAAAACAACGAATTGTTACGCAAGATATGGCTGTAATATCAAACATAATTCCTCTTTGACTATTGTTTTGATTCATTGGTGTAGCTAGATTATTAGTCGAAGCACAAGCATTGGGAGTAGGTAATTGAGGGCCAGGATGCGCTGTCTGGTAAATATTATTCAGTGAATCAATATTTATTATCGAACCTGCATCGGTTAAAACTAAATTTTTCTGCTGAGAAGAAACTGGGAATATTAAAAGAAGAAATAAAAGGTTAAAAAACCAGTAAATATATTTTTGCATGTTTATAAAAAATTTATTTTATACGAATTTAATAAAAATAAAAAGTAAAAAAGTATCTTATGAGTAAGATTTGTTCTTTATTAAGCAGAAAGCCGCTTTCAGTGATTAAGTGATAATTAATTATTTAGTTTTTATAGCAATAGACTAGACGCAATTTGCCGAAATAAAAATCTTAGTATTTATAGCTATGAATTTTTAAGTTAAAGTTCATGCAGTTATAATTTTACATAATAAATTTAGCGATATAATAAATTAAATGAAATTACTTGTTCGTCCACCTCAATTATTAAGATCTTTTTATAAGGATTCTATTTGGAGAATGGATAAAAATGAACCTAGAATATACCTAACTTTTGATGATGGTCCAATTCCTGAATTGACTCCCTGGATTTTAGATATTTTAAAAGAATATAGTATTAATGCTACATTTTTTTGTGTAGGTGAAAATATTATCAAATATCCAGAGTTATTCGATAGAATAATTGATGAAGGTCATCAAATAGGTAATCATACTTTTAATCATTTAAAAGGTTGGAAGTTTTCCAAAAAGATTTACATTGAAAATATTGAGAAATGTGAAATTTTAACAAAAACTGGTTTGTTTAGACCTCCATACGGAAGAATAAAAAAAAGCCAATATAAATCTATTGTTAAAGAGTTTAAAGTGGTTTTTTGGGATGTGTTAAGTTATGATTACGATAAATTAACATCTCCTAAAAAGTGCTTAGATAATAGTATAAGATATACAAGAAATGGCACTATTATTGTTTTTCATGATAATATTAAAGCTCAAAAAAATTTAAAATATGCTCTTCCTATCTATATTGAACATTTTTTGAAATTAAATTATAAATTTGCAACTATTAAATTATAAAATGAAATATACATATTATTTAATCTTTTCTTTAACCTTAGGATTATTTTCTTGTAAAACCGGTTCTCCAGAAAAAACAGTTACTTTTAAAGTTTGGGGTAATTGCGAAAAATGTAAGTCAGTAGTTGAAGCTTCTTGCGCTGTTGATGGTGTTATTGAAAAGGATTGGAAAATAGAATCGACATTAATGACTGTTACATTTGATACTACTAAAATCTCTTTAGAAAGAATTCAACAGTTAATTGCAAATTCTGGGTACGATAATGATAAATTTTTCGGTGATGATTATGCGTATTATAAGTTACCTGATTGTTGTCAGTATGATCGTAAACCGTTTGAATTAAAATAATTTTCTTTTATTTTTTGTAACTTTATGTGATAGATTTAATTATCTTTATTACTCACATGAACCGATATTTTTTATTTTCTTATTATAAATATTTTTTATATAAATACACATTTGGCTCTATCATTCATATTATATCCTTTGTTTGTATTATTAAATTAGCATCGTGTTCTACACAAAAAGTAAATCAAATAAGTACTGACCGGCTATATAAAAAAGAAAACAATGGACTTAATCCAAAATACACTATTTATCATATAAATGATAGTATTAGTAAATTGTTTTACGAAATTTCGAATGAAGCCTTGCTTTATAAAAAAACTGACACCAGCGATTCTTTTTACAGTCATTTAAAAGTAATCG
>JBILOV010000098.1:0-7922 GCA_044374335.1 Bacteroidia bacterium
AAATAGTCAACACCTTTTAATTGGTCTTCCATTTCTTTAGTTCCTAACTGTCTGTGAGTTGCTTGTTCAAATGCTTTTCCTCTGTTAGAAGTTCCTCTTCCGTCTAACGTAAAAATGATAAAGCCTTTTTCGGCCATGTATTGATACCACAATTCGCCACCTGCCATCCAGGTATTTGTTACCATTTGCGAATGCGGCCCATTATATAAATAAACTAATACGGGGTATTTTTTTGTTGAATCAAAATTGACTGGTCTAAATAAACGGCAGTATAAATCGGTTCCTTCATTGTTTTTAATAGTAAATAAATTCCAACTTCCTGTTTTGTATTCTTTAATGGGATTTTCCGCCTTAAAAATGTTGATGGCTTTTTTAGTAGAAGTATTAATAATGTTGTATTCTCTTGGCGTTGTTGAATTAGTAAAATTATCAATGAAATAATTTCCTCTTTCATCTAATACACAAGTATGAAAACCGTTACCAGAAGTTAAGCGTTTTACTTCTCCACTTTTTAAATTTACGCTATAAAAATCTTGGTTAACAGGGCTTTGATCGTTAGCATGAAAAAACAAACGTTCTCCTTTTTCATCAAAACCATTTTCTGCTTTTACTTCCCAATTACCTTTAGTTAATTGTTTAATTAATTTACCACTGATATCATATAAATAAAAATGAGTAAATCCATCTTTACGACTTTGCCAAATAAATTGAGTTGGATTATTTTTTACAAATAACATAGGATGTAAAGGCTCGGTGTATTTATCATCGTGTTCTTCAAATAGTGTGCGAACAAAATTTCCGGTTGCTGCATCATATTCATTTAGTTTCATGTCGTTTTGTGTGCGACTTAATATGGCAATATAAATGTGTTTTTCATCAGGACTCCATGCAACATTGGTTAAATATTGTTCAGGGTCTCCTTCTGTTTTTACATAAATAGTTTTGTTTGTTTTTACATCATAAATTCCTAATGTAACATGGTGGCTTTTGTTCCCAGCCATAGGATATTTAATGTTTTCGTTTTTTGCAGGACGAGTTGTCCAGTCAATAATTGGATAATCCGTTACAGTAGATTGATCCATTCTGTAAAAGGCTAAATAATTTCCTTTAGGACTCCAAAAGTTTTTCCCATCAATCCCAAATTCGTTTTGATGAACATTTTTTCCAGTGTAAACAATTTCATAAGAACCATCTGTTGTTACTTGAGTTTCTTTACCTTCCTTTACAACATATAAATTATTGTCTTTGCAATAGGAGTATGCACTCGTAGCTGGTTCTTTTTGATACGCATCTAAATTGCTAGGCTCTACTTTTCTATCAGTTTCTAATACCGCTTTCTTGTCAATGTCATACATTAACTCTACTTTTTTATTTGAGAAATAAAATTGACTTAAGTTTTTCCAGGTTAATCCTCCAATTGCGGCTAAGGTATCTTTACTAGAAGCCTTAAGTTTAGTATTTAAGTCTTGTAAAGTAATGAGAGGAACGGTAATTCCATTTTTCTTGTCACCAATAAAAACTATATTATTGTCAACATATGAAAACTGATTATGAGATGGAATAAATCCCAACGATTGTAAACGTTTTGGAGCAAGAGTTGTGCGTCCTTTTAAAACAGCATCTTGAATGGTAAGTAGTTTATCTTGAGCAATTATAAATGTTGAGTAAGATATACTTGCAATAGCAACAGTTGTTTTGATTTTGTTTTTTAAAAACATAGACACATAGTTTTTAGTTTTGTTAATTAGGGTAAAAGCTTCTTAGAGATAATTCTTTTTTTAAACACTTATGATATATAGACTCTAGTAGACCGGGGCCAAGCTCTTTGTGAACTTCAATTGCGGAACCAACTATTTCGTATGTCAATTCATCTAATTGTTTTTTTGTGGTTAATCCCATTCTATTTAATTCTATGTGACTATGTGTTTTTTAAATCTATTTTTTTATCGAATTATATAAATCTAAAATTTGTTTTTTAGTATCAGAAATGATTTTTAAATCAGCAGTCATTGATGTAACATCCTGGTTTTCTTTTTTAGCTTTTTCAATTTTCGCAGTCAACTTATCTTCTTTGTCTTGCCACACATTTAGTAAATTATCCTTCATGACTTTTTGCGCCGCATACTTAACGTATTTATTATCGCTAGCGCCTATTTTTGCAATTTCGTTTGCTCCATCAATAGCAGTTTCTGGCTTTGTACAACGTTTTAAAAATTTACCGTAAATATTACCATAAGCCATTAATTCGAAACCATTAAATTGATTTCTTACTTTTTTAAAGTAGGCGTGTTTTTCGTCTGTGCCGTTTTTTGCATATAAATCAGCAATAGAATAAATAATTTCTTTTGAAGGTTCGTTTTCTAATACAACTGCTTTTTTCATCGCTAAGTCTGGATTTACTTTTGCAATAGCATCAAAGCCTTCTGATAGAATAGCATAAGATTGTTCGTTTAGTGCTTTTTCATATAAGGCATTTAAATCTTCACCTTTGTAATTTGACGATAACGCCTTAATGGCTGCGGCGCGCACTCTTGTATTACTATCTTTTTCTGATATGCTAATAAATAAAGGCTTTAATTCCACTTCCTTTTCTTTACCATTTTCACTTAGGATAGCTAATGCGTCGCTTCTAAATTTTCTCCAAGGATCATTTTGAGCTATAAATTTAACCATCTCAAAAACATCCATCTCATTAATGTGTTCTTTAAAATAATTTATGGATTCTTCTCTATCCCCCCAAAGTTTAGCATTTTTATATTGAAACACATATTCCTCTTTACTTTTAGTGTAATCCATTTTTGCTAGCAACTGGCGCTCAGCGTCTATGTTTACTAATTCAGGATTTGATGCCACATCAAATGTATATGCGTTTTTTACATCGTCAATCCAAATAAGTTTGCGCTCTTTTTTTCCACCTGAATAGATGTCAATATAAATAGGTAATTTATATAATGGAGATACCTTAAAATCTTGTGTTTGAGTAATGTCAATTTTTAATTTTTTAGTGGAAGCATCATATGATTTTTTGACGTCTAATTCTGGATGACCTTTTGCAAAATACCATTCATTAAAAAACCAATTTAAATCTTGGCCCGTTGTTTCTTCAAACGCTAATCGTAAATCATGAGCCTCTGCAGTTTTAAATTTATTTTTTTCTAAGTATAATTTTAAAGATGCAAAAAAAGCATCATCTCCTACATATTTTCTCAACATATGAAGTATTTGACCGCCTTTATTGTAACTAAATGCATCAAACATATCTTCGCGACTACCATAATCAAAACGCACTAAATCAACTTGTTTTTGTCCTGATTGAGCGAAGTATCCAAAGCGAGAATCTGCATGGTGATCGTCAGCAGCATCACGCCCATATTCAAATTCTTCCCATAAATATTCGCCATAAGTAGCAAACGATTCGTTCAAAGTTAAGTTGCTCCAACTTTCGCAACTTGCTAAATCACCAAACCATTGATGAAATAATTCGTGAGCAATCGTACTTTCTCCTTTTGCACCATCTATTATTTCGCGAGTTGTTTGATAGCAAACAAAGTCTCCGTGCAAAGTTGCTGTTGTGTTTTCCATAGCGCCGCTTACATAATCTCTAGCAACTATTTGAGCATATTTTTGCCAAGGATACGGAACGCCTAATCGTGTGGAATAAAACTCAATCATTTTTTTTGTTTTTCCAAAAATGGCTTTTGCGTGTGGCTCAAATTCTTTTTCTACATAATAAGAAATTTCTTTTCCATTCCATGGCTCATCAGTTACTTTTTTAAATTCGCCAACGCCCATCATTACTAAATAGGGTGCATGTGGCATATCCATTAACCAATGATCGGTTCTTGTTCCATCACTATTTTTTTTAGAATCAGTTAATAAACCATTAGATAAGGTGGTATATTTATCGTCAACCGTCATGTAAATCTCATTTGTCATTTTCTCATTTGGATTATCAATAGTTGGAAACCAAGTGCAATTAGATTGAGTTTCGCCTTGCGTCCAAATTTGAGGCATCTTATTTGGATCTTTGCCTGTTGGATTAATAAAATAAAGTCCTTTATCATCAGATATAGCGGCACTTCCACCAGATTTTAACTCATTAGGTTTCGAAATATAGTCTATGGTCACATAGTAGTTTTCTTTAGAAGTATATTCCTTTCCTAAATTTATTTTTAATGAATCGTTTTCATATTTATAAGTGACAACTTGTTCTGTTATCACTTCCTCTGTACTCGCTGATTTTGCTCCTTTTTTTATAGGCAATTCTTTAATTTGTTTTTCTGCCAACTTAACAGATTTAATTTCCATTCCACGTGCATTTAAATAAAGCATGTTAGTTGGATAGAAATAGGGCTTAATTTTTAATTCTGCTTTGCCAATTAATTGCGATTTTTGCCAATCAAAACTCACCCATAATTTAGTGTGAATAATGTCACTACTCTTTGTTTCTGTAGCTTGATAAATTTTCTTTTTTGGCGCCTCATTAGCTAATACGTTTATAGTATCTAAATTAATAGCTGGCTCCGCCATTGTTATTGGCGAATCTGCAGCTTTGGTTGTTTTTTTAGAGGGAGTACAAGCAGCAACAAAACCAAAAATGGTAGTTGCTAAAAGTAAGTGTTTACAATAGTTCATATAATTTAATTTGAACAGTAAAAATGCAATTAATTTAAAGAATAGCCAAAGAAAATAATATGAAGCGTATAAGCGGTTATAGTAAGTGACTTATGGATGCTTTTTGTGATTTTAATCACTTTTATCGAAGGTCTAATATTTATTTACTATTTTCAATATAAATTTAAATTACTAATTATGTTTATAAAATGCGCATTCAATGGTTTAACAAAACTATCTTTGTTTTGTGTTCTATTTTTAGTTGTTTATTCTTGTAAAAAAGATGCTGGGATACCTTCCGACCAATCTATTATACCTGATTCAAAAACAATTCAAGGTAAAGTACAAAAAGGCCCCTATAAAAACGGTGCCTCGCTAGTTATATATGAATTGAATTCGTCGCTAGGCCAAACAGGGAAAAGTTTTGCTTCAACAATTAGTGATGATGCAGGAAATTTTTCCGTCAATAATATAAATTTAGTTTCTAATTATATTTTAATAACCGCTTCGGGTTACTATTTCAATGAACATTTTAATAAAATATCTGAAGGAGCACTTTATTTGGAAGGCTTTGCAGACGTTTCAGATATTTCAAAAGTAAACATTAATATACTTACTCATATAATTAAACCTAGAATTGAACAGTTAATTTCAACCGGTCTAGATTTTAATACGTCAAGAGCTCAGGCGCAAAATGAGCTGTTGACAATAGTAGGAACAAGTGTTAGTGTTTCAAGCAATTTTGAATCGTTAGATTTATCGAACGATGGCTTTTTGTTTGCAATGTCTTTATTGTTTCAAAGAAACAATTCATACGGGTATCAGGTAGGATATAATTATACGGCGGAACTTTCTGGCTTATTAAGTAATTTTAGGAATGATTTTGCTAATAATGGTATTATTGATAATCAACAAATTATTGATACTTTGCTATATAATTCTCAACGAATTGATTTGCTAGATTCTAAAATAGATCTTCAAAATTATTTTACAGGGCTAGGGCTATCATTTTCATTAAACAATTTTGATCAATATATTTATAATTTTCAAAAAAAGTACGCTCCCGTTTTAAGCTCAACTATTTCTTTTCCATTAACAGCCGCAATTATGATTGATGCTCCTACGGTTGCTCCTCCTTATGATTATAGAGAAAATATATTGAAAATAAATCAAAAATATTACCTTAACGGGGTTGGTGGAAATCAATTTGCCATAGCGGCAATTGTGCCTTATGATTCCTCCTTAGTTGTTAAGTTTACATCATATACAAAACCCTATTGTTTTAATTTGGTAGACGCCTCTTCAATATTTGGTTGGAAAAATTATCAAATTGGCTCTTCCTCCGTTTTTGAGGCACAAAGAAAAAACACACCTATTAGTTGTTTAATTTATTCAACGAGTGATTCTATAAAGGTTGAATACTTTAATAACACATCTTCAACCATACCGTATTATACAAAAAACATTGTTTTTTAGGTATATTAATTTTCTGCGTTTTGTGTTACAAATTTGGTATTGTAAACCATTGTTTTTTCATACATTTGCGGCATGATGCAAATTCAAGTTATGAAATCTAAATTGCATTGTGTAACTGTAACACAAGCAGAATTAGATTATATAGGAAGTATTACCATTGATGAAGATTTAATGGATGCTGCTAATTTTATTGAAAACGAACAGGTTCATATTTTAAATAAAAATAATGGTGAACGTTTTATTACCTATGTAATAAAGGGTGAAAGAGGAAGCGGTGTTATTTGTTTAAATGGACCCGCGGCTAAATTAGTTAGTTTAGGAGATGTTGTCATTGTGATTTCATATGCCGCTATGGAATTTGAAGCTGCTAAAACGTTTAAACCATGGGTGGTTTTTCCGAACACAAAAACTAATCGTTTAAAATAGATTTAATGAATAAGAGAACTAAATCTATTATTCAATTTATTATTTTATTAAGTATAGGAATCTTATTAGTATGGCTATCTTTTCGTTCTGTATGGACTGAGAAGGAAAAAATACTTGATTCATTTAAAACAGCTAATTATTTTTGGGTAAGTATATCTATTTTAATTGCTTTTTTAAGTCATTATTTAAGAGCATTTCGTTGGAATTATTTATTAAAACCTGCCGGTTATTCGGTAAAACCTACTAATGCCCTAGGCGCAGTAATAGTTGGTTATTTTGCTAATTACGGATTACCTCGAATGGGTGAAATTACACGCTGTACTTTAGTGACGAAATATGATGATGTGCCATTTGAAGTTGCTTTGGGTACTGTTATTACTGAACGGATTGTTGACCTTTTATTATTAATCGTTATTTTCTTTATAACACTATTTGCTCAGTTTTCTCAACTAAAAGATTTAACAGCAACTTATATTTATAACCCTATGATGCTTAAATTTAAAGGCGTTACAGAGCATCCAGCTAAATTTATTATTTTAATTTCAATCTTAATTATTGTTTCAATTGGTTTGTTCTTAGTTCGAAAAAAAATTACAAGATTGCTAAAAGGAAAATTAGGAAATATAATTAAAGGCTTCGGAAAAGGATTAAGTTCAGTAAAAGACATTGATAAAAAATTTCAATTTATGATGTTAAGTCTGGGTATTTGGGCTTGTTATTTTTATAGTTTGTATGCTTGCTTTTTTGCCTTTACAGGAACGTCCCATCTTGGCCAATCAGAGTGTTTAGTGCTATTATTATTTGGGACTTTTGGCGTGGTATTTTCGCCAGGTGGCTTAGGAGCTTATCCAGCTATTATTACAGCTCTACTTACCTATTATGGAGTTGAGCAAATAGCTGCATTTTCTTTTCCTTGGATGGCTTGGACGTCTCAATTTATTTTAGTGGTTGTGTTAGGATTATTAAGTCTTATTCTTTTACCAGTAATAAACAAATCGAAAATAAATGTCGTTTCATAAAAATTTATCAAAAAAAATAGTAACTAGAAATGAGCTCCGTGCTTTATTGCAAGATTGGAATAAACAATCTCAACAAATTGTTTTTACAAATGGGTGTTTTGATATTTTACATCGTGGGCATGTTGAATATTTATGCCATGCTAGAGATTTGGGCGACAAATTAATTTTAGGATTAAATACCGATGCGTCCGTAAAGCGTTTAGGAAAATCTCCTGAGCGTCCAATCAATTCGGAAGAAACTAGGGCAACTATTTTAGCAGCTCTAGAGTGCGTGGATGCAGTAATTTTATTTGACGAAGACACTCCTTTCGATTTAATCAATTTTGTGCAACCGGATGTTTTAGTAAAAGGAAATGATTATAAAGCTGAAGACATTGTAGGTTATGA
>JBILOV010000238.1:0-3654 GCA_044374335.1 Bacteroidia bacterium
GTAAAGTTATTACGATTCAATTAGTGGATGGTTTTTCAACTACTAAATTGATTGAAAAAATGAAAGGATAAAATATTATGGGCGTTACCCGCAAAAATGCGGGTCAGGCCTTCCTTTCCAATCTTTTTAGTTCGTCCCTCACCAAAAAGGATTTTCAAGTCAATCCTTAACCCAAGCGCTACTCACTTTTTAAGGTTAATATCTTCAAAAATGGGCGCCGTGTTTTATACTTTAAAGTCCTATTTTAGTATTTTAATCAACGATAGTGTCAAACCCTTTAAAAAAATTAGCATCGCAAACAGCCGTTTATGGTTTAGGAAGTGTACTTCCTCGCGTTATTACTTTTTTTTACTCTTTTGTTTTAACCTATATATTTAAGCAACCTTCCGAATTATCTGCCAATATTGAGTTTTACTCTTATATCAGTTTTTTAAATATTTTGTTCACTTACGGTATGGAGACGGCTTTCTTTCATTTTTCAAGTAAAATTGATGATAAAGCACGCGTATATTCAACTGCAGTTATTTCTATTTTTGGAAGTTGTATAGGATTAACCTTATTATTTATTTTATTTTCGGGTTCCATAGCGGAGTTTATAAAAGAACCAGAACATGTTAACTATATTATTTGGTGCGTTTTGATTGTGGCTACTGATGCCTTAATGGCCATTCCGTTTGCGCGAATGCGATTAAACAATCAAGCTAAACGATTTGGAGCGCTTAAATTATTAAATGTCAGTGTTTTTATTTTAATCTGTATTTTTTATTTCAATGTATGTAAGCCTGCTTATTTAAATAACCCAGAATTACCTTTTGCAAAATTTTATAATCCACAAGTAGGTGTAGGATATATGTTTTTAGCTGGACTTTTAGCTAATATGGTGAGCTTGATATTTCTAGCAAAGGAATTTATTAATGTAAAATATGAGTTTGATAAAGACTTATGGAGGCAAATGTTGAGTTACGCATGGCCTTTATTAATATTAGGTTTTGCCGGAATGATAAATGAAACATTTGACCGTTTCATTTTAAAATACTTATTACCCGAAGATGTTGCTAAAACGCAAGTAGGTATTTACGGACAATGCTATCGTATAGCCATGTTCATGACTATTTTTACAACAGCCTTTAAATACGCCGCCGAACCTTTCTTTTTTAACCATGCGAAGCACGAAGATTCAAAAAAATTAAATGCGAAGGTGATGAAGTACTATGTGTTGTTTTGTTTGTTTTTGTTTTTAGGAACGATGATGAACTTACCTTGGTTGCAAAAAGTAGTAAGTGAAAATTACAGATCAGGCTTAGCAGTGGTCCCTATTTTACTACTTGCTAATTTGTGCGTTGGTGTTTATTGGAATTTATCTATTTGGTTTAAGTTAACAGGACAAACAAAATTTGGTGCTATGATAACCATTTTGGGAGCAGTAATTACGCTTGTGATTAATTTTGTTGGCATTCCTAAATTTGGCTACATGGCTTGTGCTTGGGCTACATTAGCATCGTATGGCACTATGATGGTTACTTCGTATATACTAGGACAAAAGTATTATCCT
The DNA here is from genome assembly GCA_044374335.1 of Bacteroidia bacterium. Classification (GTDB taxonomy): domain Bacteria; phylum Bacteroidota; class Bacteroidia; order B-17B0; family Aurantibacillaceae; genus UBA4416. The sequence continues at coordinate 1,553 of JBILOV010000238.1, forward strand.
GTAAAATACAATTTACGAAGCATGTTTGTATTTGGTTTTTTAGCCTTAGGTTTTTATTTTGTTTCATTATTATATTCCGATATGGAAAGCACTATTATTAAGTTAATATTGAATAATATATTATTAGCAATGTTTGCTTTTATATTTTATAAATTAGAATTTGATAATTTAAAAAAATTAAAACATTTAGAACAGTAATATTAAACACATAGGTACATAGAAAATAAATGAATGTTTAAGTGGCCTATGTTTCTATGTGGTTAAAAACAAAATAAAAAAACATGAAAATTAGAGTAGTTAACCAATCAAAACACGAATTACCACAATACGCTACAGACCTTTCTGCTGGTTTAGATTTAAGAGCTAACATAGATGCTCCAATTGAATTAAACCCCTTGGAAAGAATATTGGTGCCAACGGGATTATATATAGAACTGCATAAAGGATATGAGGCGCAAATTCGTCCTCGAAGTGGATTGGCATTTAAAAACGGAATAACCGTTTTAAATTCTCCAGGCACTATTGATGCTGATTATAGAGGGGAATTAAAAGTATTATTAGTTAATCTATCCAACACCCCTTTTCTGATTAATGATGGAGAACGAATTGCCCAAATGGTAATTGCTCAGCATGAGCAAATTAGTTGGCAACAAACAACATCGCTTGATGAAACTGCTAGAGGCGCCGGTGGATTTGGTCATACTGGAACTAAATAACACTATTAAAAACTGCTGACTTGTTTTTGATGTCAAATATAAAACCAAAAACTAAGCATTATTTCAATAAAACAAATTACTGTAAGGAAAACGTTTTACATGTATTTCTTTAACTACATCATAAAGTGTTTTTTTAAACTCATTCGTGTTTTCTTTGTTTTGAGCACTAATAAAAAGGCAAGTTTGATCTAAATTACTCATCCAGGTTTTTTTCAAATCCTCTAAAGATAAATTTTCACGAGTCATTGGCGTTAAATCATCTTCATCTTTCTTAATGTATTTAAAAGCATCTATTTTATTAAAAATTAAAATAGTTGGTTTGTCTTTAGCACCAATATCAATTAAGGTTTGACGTACCACATTTATTTGATCCTCAAAATTTGGATGGGAAATGTCTACAACGTGAAGTAATACATCCGCTTCTCTAACTTCGTCCAACGTACTTTTAAAGCTCTCTACTAATTGTGTCGGCAATTTTCTTATAAATCCTACTGTATCACACAATAAAAAAAACAAATTATCAATTGTTACTTTTCTAACGGTAGTATCCAACGTTGCAAATAATTTATTTTCAGCAAATACTTCGCTTTTACTAATCATGTTCATGATAGTAGATTTACCAACGTTGGTATAACCAACTAACGCTACACGCACAAACTCTCCGCGGTTTTTACGCTGCGTAGCCATTTGCTTATCAATCATTTTTAAATCTTCTTTTAACTGAGCAATTTTGTCACGGGCAATTCGTCTATCTGTTTCAATTTCTTTTTCCCCTGCTCCGCCACGCGTTCCAGTGCCACCTCGTTGCCGTTCAAGGTGAGTCCACATACCCGTTAATCGTGGCAGTAAGTATTGCATTTGTGCTAACTCAACTTGTGTTTTAGCATGAGCCGTTTGTGCTCGTTGAGAAAAAATTTCGAGAATCAATGTGGTTCGATCTAAAATTTTTACACCTAATTCTTTTTCTAAATTACGTTGTTGAGAAGGTGTTAGTTCATCGTCAAAAATAACGATGTCAATTTTGTTTTCTACAATGTAGGTTTTTACTTCAATTAGTTTTCCTTTACCAATAAAGGTTGCTTTATCTGCTTTTTCTAATTTCTGAGTGAAAACTTTTTTTGTTTCTACGCCATAGGTTGCCGCTAAAAAAGCCAATTCATCTAAATACTCGTAAGCTAAAGACTCATTTTGTTTTTTATTGATAACGCCAATTAAAACGGCAATTGATTTAGGTACTTCTGTAGAGTGTGTATTTGGTTTCAATGCTATTATTTACCCTTTAAATCAGTTTCAATGTATGAGGCAACTGCTTCAATTTGTTCTGAAGTTAACGAAGCTTTATAAGATGCCATTGTATTTTTTCCGTTTGTAATAATTTCAACAATT
>JBILOV010000241.1:0-3617 GCA_044374335.1 Bacteroidia bacterium
CGCTTATTTAAGTGCCTATTATGCCTATTACACGGAGGACAATTCTTTAGGTTATGTGAAACATGCTACAATGGCCGCACGCAATAACCAATTTGGATTAAACATGGTTATGATTGCGCTAAGTTACAAATCAAAAAAAATTAGAAGTAATGTTACTATTCATTATGGTGATATTGCAGAAAGTACTTGGCCATCAAAATTTAATATGATACAAGAAGCCAATGCGGGAGTTGAGCTAATTAAAAATTTATGGTTAGATGCCGGAGTTTTTAGATCGCATATTGGATTAGAAAGCACACAACCAAGAGAAAATATAACTTCAAGTATGACATTAGCCAATGTTTATGAACCTTATTTTTTTTCGGGAGCAAAATTAACCTATCTCATTATTCCAAAACTAAGTATTCAATTAAATTCCTTTAATAGTTTTAATTCTATTATTGAGACGAATAAAAATAAACTGATAGGAAGTTCAATTGTATTTGCGCCAAATGATAATTTATCAATGACCTATAATTTCATTACTGGAGATGATACGGCTGATTCTATACAATTAAAACATCAGCGATTTTATCATAATTTTTATTTAACATACCAAAAACGTAAAATAAGTATTGGTGCCGAATTTAATTATGGAATTCAAGAATATAGTAAGCGAATTAATCAAACAACCGTTAGTACAGCATACATGAATAGTTCGCTGATTATTTTCAAACATCAAACTTTTAAAAAAATTGGGTTTTATACAAGAGGCGAATGGTTTAGCGACGAGGATGAAATATTAAGTTTAGCGTCTAATATGGGAAAATACACATGGGGTACAACTTTGGGAATTGAATATAAACCATTAAAAAATATAGCGTTAAGCATTGAAGGGAGACAATTAAATTCTGAAAAAGAAAACTTTTTGTATAATGGAACTTTTCATAAAGTAAGAAATGAATTTATTTTTTGTTTAGATGCTTGGTTTTAAAAATGATCAACTATTATCCAATTATAAATCAAATAGACTATAACGGCTATCGTATTGGAATACTTCGTTTAGATTTAATTCATCCCGAAATATCCGGAAATAAATGGTTTAAACTTAACTATAATTTAGAACAAGCTCAAAAAGAAAACAAAAATACTATCATCACTTTTGGTGGTGCTTTTTCAAATCATATTGCTGCTACCGCAGTTGCTAGTAAATTATTTAACTTTAAAAGCATTGGAATTATTAGAGGAGAAGAAACATCAGTCAACAATCCTACTCTCTCCTTAGCTCAAAAAAACGGCATGGAGTTATTGTTTGTCAGCAGAGACGAATACTCTCAAAAAAATGAGAGCAACTACTTGCAAAGGTTAAGGTATATGTACCCCGATGCTTATATTATTCCGGAAGGAGGCGATAACAAATTAGGACAAAAAGGCTGCGAAGAAATTTTAACTGCAGAAACTTTTCATTACAAAAATATATTTTGTGCATCTGGAACCGGCACTACTTACAAAGGCATTTCTAAAACATTACATGCCAACCAAACCTTAACAGTTATAAATGTTTTAAAATTTGAAGCCGAAACTAACGAGGCTCAAACCACTATTTTAAATAATTATCATTTTGGGGGATATGCAAAACATACAACCGAATTATTAATATTTAAATCATGGTTTGAAGAGAGCTTTACAATTCCTTTAGATTACGTTTATACAAGCAAGCTATTTTTTGCCGCTTTTGATTTAATGAAACAAAATACATTAGATAAAGAGCAAGAAATACTAATCATTCATAGTGGTGGTTTGCAAGGCAATAAAGGCTATGAAACTCGCTATAAACTTTAAAATCTATAGCAAGTTCTCCAAGTGATAGACATCCACGGATAAACTTGTTTTGAACTATAACCAGGAAAATTGGCATATTTTGCTGAAAGCTTAAAAAATCCTACTCCAAATCCAACGTTGGTTGCAAAGTTTTTTCCACTTGTGAGCATTATTCCATTTTGAATTTGAAAAGTCATTCCTTCAATCGAACCTAATAAGATATCTGTACCATAACGGATTCGAGGTCCAAAATAATATTTTGTTTCAGGTTCTAAATCATAATAATAGTTTATATCTAAACCTCCAATAAAGCCAATGCCTGAAGGTGGTGGCTCATTATTACTACTTGTTGTATTAGTATTGCTTGAAGAAGTAGAACCAGTAGCCATAAAACGGAGAGCATTTCCTGGATTAAACGTGATACTTAAAGGCACATTTACTCCAATTGATTTATTAGAAAATAATCTTTCATAAGACATTGTAAAACGACCAAGAAGCAATTGAGTTGGGTAAAATCCGACGAAATTATTTGGGTAGGTTAATTCCTTATTTTTGAATTCTTCCAACTCACGGGCTTTTCGTGCAGCTTCCGTTTCAATATATGGGAGAGAATCTGTCTCTTCCTCATCTATTCCTGAACTAAAAAAATAAATCTTACCGTTTTGATATTCGACTAGAATTACTTTCGATTTAGGAATCCTAAGTAGTTCTTTTTGATTAAGGAGTTTATAGTTGATTGTTGAACCAAATATGGAAACTATTTTGCAATTAATAATACTGTCATTTCTTAAAAAAAGGTTATCCTGAGCATAAGATATCTTATAACTAACTACTAATATTATAATAACAATGATTGACCTCATGTTTTTAAAATCGATATCCAAAACAATATCCTAAATACATTTTTGGAAAGTTAGAATAATCAATTTTTTCTCCTTTATCATTTATTTTATCTAACGTTACAGAATTGATTGACTTGCCAATGGAACAAAATATTTTGACATTAACATTTGGTGAAATGCGAAATAAAAAACCATTAGTGAGCATTAATGAAATTTGGTTTGCTTTTGCGGGTTGATATTTTTTTTGATTATTAGTAGTATCTACTAATTGCTGATAATTGTAGACCATATATTTACCTAAAAATCCTACAAAATAGTTTATTCTATTACTGATAGTATTGTCGATAAGGTAATTAAGCCCTGCGCCAGCATCAAATAATTTTTTAGCTTTATCTTTCGAATCGCTTATATATAAGTTTAATGCACCCATTCTTGTATTAAAGTTGTAACCTCCTAAAAACGATAATTGAAGCTTATTGTTTACTATTTCGCGATCATACATTAATGTAAAATCACCATTTGCTAATGCTAGGGCATTTATTGACAGTAAGTTTTTGTTCACGAAATACATATCAACTCCTTTTTTATTTTTCTCATCGCTTCCTAATAAATTTCTTTCTTCATTTTGTAGCTCGTTAGGATGATGATTAAATATTTTGGTAACTCCATTATTAAATTTAATGAGCACTATACTTTTTTTATTTATAAAAAATGCCGAGCTATTTGTATCGGTGTCATTATAATTTTTATAACTAACGCCTTCCTCTGAAATCTCTTTGATGTTTGCTTCAATTTTTTGACTATTGACCGTATATATAAAATCTTGACCATGCAGGATATTGCATCCAATCAAGCAAATAAAAACAATCAAGATTTTTAGTCTCATAAAAATATATATATGCTAATGTAGACATAATTAATAAAAATAAAAAGGAACCTCATTCTTTACTAATAGGTCTTACATTATATTCAATC
>JBILOV010000242.1:0-3591 GCA_044374335.1 Bacteroidia bacterium
GACCTTAAATTAGCTAAAAATAAATTAAACTTTAAATAGATAGTATCGATAAGCCTTGTATTAATTTTATAAAATGTTAAATAACTTAAAAAAGAAAGATAGTGAAATTACACTGTCTCAAAAAGTGATTTTTATTATTAACTTTGGTATGTAGCTAGCTCTAAATTTAGTTATTGCAATTTTAGTTAAATTATAAAAAGTATTTAGCATGAAAAAATTTATTTTTATTTTATTGATAGTTTTGTTTTCAGTTAACTTAGGTTTTTCACAAGATTATAATCCTACCGCAAATACCAATAATATAAGCTATGACTTAAATCCATTGTATTCGCATGCAATTAAAAAAGATAAATTAGTCAATGTTAAAACTATAGGTGATATTATACCCCAATATCCTTATAATTGGATACATAGTTATGTGTCTGTTGAATTTTCGATGACTTGTGCAGGAAAATTAATTAAAGTAGTTGGCACTAATGATAAATTAAATACAGATCTGCAAAAAATGTTACCATTAGTTGATCTTGGTTCTGAGATAGTTATTAATGTTTATTATAAAACAAAAAACCCTGTTACTAATATCCTTGAAGATAGTAAAATGAATTTTGTTGCAACATTGATACCGGACGTAGAGGCTGAATTTTTAGGTGGAAAAGATGAACTTATTAAACTAATAAAACAAGATATCGCTTATAGAATTCCAGAATCAACACTTAAAAAATTGAAAACAACTTCAATTAAATTTACTATAAATGAAAATGGCGATGTTACAAATGCAATAATTTCTAGAACATCTTCTGATTTAAAAATAGATAAATTGTTATTGGATGTAATTAATAAAATACCAAAATGGAAACCTGCTCAAAATATAAATGGTACTAAAGTCAGACAAGATTTTAGATTTGGTTTTGGCGTTCCTGGATGTTAACTATCTTTTTTTAAAGAATGAAAAAAAGCGAATTCTTTTTTAGAAAAGTATAATTTTTTATATTTTTTGAATTTAGTTTTATATAAAGATTATGAATTCATTTTTTATGTCATTTAACTATGCTTTCAATGGTGTTAAGTTATGCTTAAATCAACGTAATTTTAAAATTCATGTTGTTTGTGCCATTGTGGCAATTCTAGGCGGGTTTTTATTTCACATTAATTTAACGGAATGGTGTATTATTTTAGTTTGTATTGGAGTTGTACTTTCTTTTGAAATGTTGAACACTGCTATTGAAAAACTCGTTGATTTAGTTGAACCAAATTACAATGCAAAAGCTGGTGCAATAAAAGATATAGCAGCAGGAGCTGTTTTTTTGTTTTCAATTATTTCAGCGATTATAGGTGTTATGATATTTGGAAAATATAGTTTAGATTTACTTTTTACTTATTAAAATTAAGTACAAACTATTAAACCTTTTTTATGAGCCAGTTCCCTGAAACAGAATTAATTCTTACAAAAGAAAATCGCGTATATCATATTAATTTAAAAGCAGAAGATATAGCGGATGATGTTATTGTTGTAGGTGATCAACATCGCGTGGCTCAAATATCAAAATTGTTTAGCAAAATAGATTTTAAAACTGAGCATAGAGAATTTGTAACGCATACCGGTATTTTTAATGGAAAACGAGTAACTGTATTATCTACGGGTATTGGTACAGATAACATTGATATAGTATTGAATGAATTGGATGCGGCTGTAAATATTAATCTTGAAACAAGAGAATTAAATCCTGTTCACCGTTCATTAAATATTATTAGATTAGGAACCAGTGGTGCTTTGCAGGCCGATATTCCGGTTAACGGTATTGTGGTGAGTTCTCATGGATTAGGTTTAGATGGGTTATTAAATTTTTATGATAATTGGGAAAGCGTTTGTGAAAATTCAATAAGCGAGGCTTTTATTAAACATACAGGTTGGATGCCCAATTTACCTTATCCTTATTGTGTTAAGGCTTCTGAACAGTTAATTTCTAGGTTTCGAAAAGGCACACATATTGGCATTACAGCCACAGCACCAGGTTTTTATGGACCACAAGGTCGCCAAATTCGTTTAAAAGCAGCCATGCCCACTTTAAATGAGTTTTTAACCGATTTTAGGTTAGGAGAACATCGCATTACTAACTTTGAAATGGAAACTTCCGCACTTTATGGCTTAGGAAAGTTATTAAACCATCAGTGTTTAACAGCTTGTGTGATTATTGCAAACCGCGTGCGTAAAGAGTTTACCAGCGATTACACTAAAAGTGTAGAGATATTAATACAAGAAAGTTTACAACGATTAACATCCTAATTGTTAAAAAAAACAAATCTCAAGTATAAAATGGCTCCATATCGGGGCTATTTTTGTTATGTATGAAATCTTCATTACTAATTTAATTATTATAAATGTTGAATATTTAATACAACTATTGATATAATATCAAAATCTGTATGAGACCTAAGAAAAATGAAATGAACCTAAAAGAAGTAATTGCCTTAATTACTTTATTAGATGATCCGGATGACGGAATATATTCTGAGGTAAAAAATAGGTTTATTATCCTTGGTCCACCCGCTATTCCTCATTTGGAAACTGCATGGGAAAATAGCTTTGATGCTTTGATGCAAAAACGTATCGAAGGAATTATCCATACAATACAATTTAAAGCTTTGCAAAATGCTTTAAAATTTTGGTCTGAAAATGAACAGGATGATTTATTTAAAGGATGTGCTATTATTGCACGTTATCAATATCCTGATTTAGATGAGAACAAATTAAAAAAACAATTGCATCAAATTAAACAAGATGTTTGGTTGGAGTTACATGATGATTTAACGGCAATTGAGAAAGTTAAAATCATTAATCATATATTATTTGAAGTTCATCAGTTTGGAGGCAACATTACTAATTACCACGCGCCTCAAAATTCTTTTATAAATGTAGTTTTAGAAACTAAAAAAGGAAACCCAGTTATGCTAAGTGTTATTTATGCACTAGTATGTAAGGAATTAGGAATTCCTATTTACGGGGTTAATTTGCCACAACATTTTGTATTAGCTTATGTAAATGATTTTGCCAATTTAATTGATCCTTCAGATAAAACCTTATCAGATAATATATTATTTTATGTTAATCCATTTAGTAAAGGATTAATTTTTAATAGAGGTGATGTTGATGCTTTTATTAAGCAATTAAAAGTAGAAGCCGAAACAAAACATTATTTACCCTGTTCAAATTTAGATATCATAAAACGGATTTTAAATAATTTGATTTATTCGTTCGATAAAATGGGATATGCCGAAAAGGTACAAGAATTAAAAGATTTAGAAAAGCATTTATAATTGATAAATTATTTACTTTATTTTAAGCTCAGTGTCGTAAAGATATTTTGCATCTAATTCAAGCATTTCATCTTCGGAAATATTTTTTTCTTTTGCTTTTATTTTAATTTGCTCCATCCATTCTTTTGTATTTTTGATGCGTACTTTAGCTTTATTAATAAGTTCAAGCACTTCTGGCTTACAATAATCAGTTTCATACACATAAATTGCATCTAAATTAATCATCTCCTCAATAGTAATATTGTTTTTAACAGCTTTCTTTTTAATATCAACCAT
>JBILOV010000036.1:0-13472 GCA_044374335.1 Bacteroidia bacterium
CTTCTTCTTTCCAATCGTTATTTAGATAACTTATTAAAGAGTATTGCCTGCTTTGATTATTTTGAAATTGATCCAAATGTTTTTTGTAAAAGCTACCAATTTCGTATAGCGAGTAATGAAATTCGTATCCTGTAATGCCAGTATAACAACTGTGATTAAGATATCGAATGAAATCTTCAATATGATCAAAAAATTCATTCTCAAATTTATTGTCATGTTTTCTGTCTAACCAATAAATTGAATCGCTTCTGATGGAGTTATTGTGTGCTAATTTTTCTGCATTGCCTGTTCCTGCTGCAAACATTAATTTTTGTTCAAGCAAGGAAAGTAAATTAATTTTTAGATTTTCTGCTAAATCATTCTTTAAAAAATTGGCAGATATTCCTACCTTGTTTTCAATAAAACTTGCAATTAGTATTTCAAAGTCTTTTTCCAATGGCTTATTTAAGCCTGAATAGACAGACATGCTTGCAAGGTAGCTTAATAAATGATTGATTGCAGATAAATAATTCCGTTAAGCCATATTTCATTTATAAATTAATAGGCTGTCCAACCTCCGTCGGCTGTAATTACGGCACCATTGATAAAACTTGAATCGTTGCATGCTAAAAATAATGCTGTAGTAGCAATTTCATTAGCTTCGCCAGTTCGAGGCATATTACTTCCTCCAGATACACAACGTTCATAGCCAAATTTATTTGGTTTCATGTCTTTGCCAATATTTGTGTTAACACCACCGGGGGCAATGGCATTGCAACGAATTCCTTTTTGTGCATACATAAATCCTATATTTTTTGTAAGTCCAATTAATGCATGTTTAGAGGTGGTGTACGACAAGCCAGCTCGCGAACCAAATAAGCCACCCACGGATGCAATATTAATAATATTACCATTTCCTTGTTTTAGCATTATTGGAATGGATAATCTACATGCATAAAACGGACCATTTAAATTTACATCCATGACACGATCCCATAATTCATTGGTCACAAAATCAATTGGCATAAAATCATCCATTACGCCCGCATTATTAACCAAAATATCTAAGGTTTTGAATTTTTTGATGGTGTGTTCTATTAGATTAGTAATATCTAATTCGCTTGCAACATTGCATACTAAACCTATTGCTTTGCCGCCATCTTTTATAATAGTATTTACAACTTGGTCAATTTCATTTTGTTTAAGATCTGCTAAAACTAAATTAGCTCCCTCAGATGCAAATAATAGTGAAATTGCTTTTCCCATTCCCGAAGCTGCACCAGTTACAATAACAGTTTTGTTTTCTAATTTTTTCATAATAAATTGAACATACTGGTAGCTAATTTATTTATTACTTTAACTTAATACTATGATTTATACCGAAAGTAAAAATGATTTATTTTATATGATATTAAATAATAATTTAAAATGTTTTTTATTTAATGTTAAAATTTATTTTAATTTCTAAATAATTTTTTTAATTCATTTTTAATGAGTTGAGGCATCAATTTGATTTTATTAATAGTGATTAGTTTATAATGATAAGAGTCAATTTTTTTTTGACTGATAGCATTATAAAAGGTTGTTGCGAGATTTAATTTTATAAAAAATTCTTTTATAATTATTAATTCTTTAAAATTAAATCATGATGAAAAATAATATATATTTAATAATATGTTTTATAATTTGCATATTTTTTTCTTCTACTATAAATGCACTTACGCATAAATCGGTAGCGTCTGGAAATTGGAATAATGCATCAACATGGAATTCACCTGCAGTGCCAGTTTGTGGTGATTCTGTTATTATTCAAGCAGGGCATATAATTAGTTTAACCAACCAACAAAATTATAGTAGTTGTGGAACTCCTATTAAAATTGTTGTTTATGGAGAAATGAATTTTTTTAACGGTAGTAAATTAAGTTTGCCTTGTGGTTCTTATGTTTTAGTATTATCTGGAGGTATTATTAAAGCGGATGTTGGATTGAGTAATTCTAATTATATACAGATTTGTAATAATGTAGAATGGAATTCAAATAGTATTTTAACCGGTGTGGCTTGCCTTCCTGATAACATTCCTTTTTGTATGTCTTTTTTACCAGTAGAATTAATTAGTTTTTTAGCTGAGTCATGTGAACTAAATAAAATTTGTTTTAATTGGGTATCGGCTACTGAAAATAATAATAATCATTATGAAGTTGAGCGATCTTCTGATGCTTTGAATTATAGGATAATTTATGCAACAGAATCAAAAGCTCCAAATGGAAATAGTCATTATACATTATTATATTCAGGTGCTGATAATTCCCCATTAAATGGTATTAGTTATTATAGATTAAAACAAGTTGATAATGATTTTACAAGTTCATATAGTAAAGTTATTTCTGTTCATTTGGCTTTAGAGCAAGGTTTGAATTTTTTGGTATTTCCAAATCCTAATTCAGGAGAATTTACAGTTCAAATTACAGGTTTAAAAAGTGACGAAAATGTTAGTGTTTTTTTAAGAGATGCCGAGGGCGTTATTGTTTATAAAGCATTGCATCATATTGATGCAAATTCTTCTATATTGAAAGTTGTCCCTTCATATAAGTTAATTGATGGTTTTTACTTTTGTTCTATAATTATTGATAATACAGAATATGTTGTTAGAATAATTGTGGATAGTAATTAAAACACAAACTTCAAAAAGTTATTAAAATGGAATTCTATATTCACAGCCTTCTTTAAAACGATTGCAGCCCAAAGCAGTTTTACCTTTTATTATTTTACCTTGCTTACATTTTGGGCACGATTGATTTTCTGAAATACTTAGAGGCGCTTTTGCTTTTTCAACCTCTTCTTTTATTTCAATAGTAAAGTTGGTGTTTAAAATTAAGTTTCCGTTTATTTTTTTATTATTTATTACAAAGCCTTTTATGATTGGTGTTTTCCTTTTTTGGATGAGTGTAAATAATTGCTTTTCATTTAATTTTTTTCCTCCAAATTCAAATTCCACTTTAAAATTACATCCCTCTTTATAAGCTGAACATCCATAGGCAGATTTGCCTTTAATAATTGTTCCTTTATTGCATTTAGGGCAATTTATTTTTTCTTCCGTTTTAGTTTCAGTAGTTTTTGATACTGAATTATTTTTGATATTACTATCGCTTACTTTGTTTGTTTCTATTTCTTTTTTCTGTTCTGATTCAATGGTTATGGAATTACCATTTTCATATTTTACTTCTTTTGTTAAATCTGTAACCATTTGTTTCATTTCAGTTAAAAATAAATGGGGGTCGTATTCTCCTTTTTCAATTTGACGTAATTTTTTTTCCCACATTCCTGTTAACTCTACCGATTTTAATAATTCGTTATTAATGGTTTTTATTAATTGAATACCGGTAATTGTTGGAACTAAATTTTTTCTTTGTCTAACAACATAATTTCGTTTAAATAACGTTTCAATAATGTTTGCTCTGGTTGAAGGACGACCAATGCCATTATCTTTCATTAATTCCCTAAGTTCTAAATCATCCACTTGTTTGCCTGCTGTTTCCATGGCTCTTAACAGAGATGCTTCGGTATGCATTTTTGGTGGTTGTGTTTGTTTTTCTTGTAAATCAGGAATATGTTCTCCTTTTTCTCCTTTTACAAATAGTGGCATAAATTGTTCTTCGTCGTCTTTTGTATCTGTTTCTTTTTTTGGAAACAAAACACGCCAACCTTCTTCTAAAATAACTTTACCAGTAGCAGAAAATTCGTTTCCATCCACATCACCTAATACAACTGTATTACTTACTACACAATCAGGATAAAATGTTGCTATAAATCTTCTTGCAACAATGTCGTATACTTGTTTTTCGGGTAAATACATTCCTGACGGTGGGGTTATACCTGTCGGGATAATAGCGTGATGGTCTGTTATTTTTTTATCATCAAATACTTTTTTACTTTTTCTGATAGGCTTATCCAATAATGCCTTAGTAAACTGAGCATAAGGCTTCATGTTTTCTAAAATGCCTTTTATTTTTGGATACATATTATCCGGAAGATAAGTTGTATCAACCCTTGGATAGGTTACTAATTTTGATTCATACAGTTTTTGTAAATGTTTTAAAGTATCATCTGCCGAAAAATTTAATTTTTTATTACACTCAACTTGTAATGAAGTTAAGTCAAATAATGGTAATGGACTTTCGTTTGCATTTTTTTTAGTACTAGAAACTATTTCAAATAATTTATTTTTAATGTTTTCTAATATGGCACTAGCATCTTCTTTTGCAGTAAATTTTCGTTTTGCTGAATTAAATACGATGGCTCGATAGGTTGTTTTTAATTCCCAATAAATTTCAGGTTTAAAATTTTGTATTTCGTTATAACGATTTACTATTAGCGCTAGAGTAGGGGTTTGTACTCTTCCAATAGACAATACACCTTTTCCATTGGCATATTTAACAGTATATAATCTACTGGCATTCATTCCTAATAGCCAATCGCCTATAGCACGCGCATTACCGGCGGCATAAAGCAAATCATATTCTTTACTATCTTTTAAATTACCAAATCCTTCCTGAATAGCTTCGTCTGTTAATGATGAAATCCATAAACGTTTTACTGGTTTAGTATTTGATGCTTTTGATAAAACCCAACGTTGTATCAGTTCCCCTTCAATGCCAGCATCACCGCAGTTTACAACTTCAGTGCATTGTTCAATTAATGATTTTAAAGTATTGAATTGCTTGGTTACTCCACTATTATCAATTACTTTTAATTGAAATTTTGGAGGAATCATTGGTAAAAAATCTAAATTCCAACGTTTCCAATCATCACTGTAATCATCTGGTGCTTTTAAGGTACATAAATGTCCAAAAGTCCAACTGATTAAATAACCATTGCCTTCAAAAAAACCATCTCTTCGGTTAGTAGCACCAACAATACGGGCAATTTCTTTTCCAACACTTGGTTTTTCGGCAATACAAAGAATCACTTTTATTTATATTTTTTGAAGCTTTAAATTATAGTTTAATTCTATATTTTGTAAAAAAAGTTATACTCATTTTTTTAGATTTTTTTAAATAACTTTATCATTTAAAGTAATATACATAAGTATATCGACAAATTATGACGGATAAAATTAAACAGTTATTAGAAGCAGAACGAAAAGCTATTCATTTATTTGATGAAGCTGAAACAAGAGGATTGATTGTAGCCGGCAAAACAGAAAATGAATTAAATAAGCAATTATTTGATTTAGCTTTTGAATTATATGGTATCACAAAGTTTTGGCACAAACGAATTGTTCGTGTAGGCAAAAATACCTTACAACCTTACAAAGAAAACCCTCCTGATTTAATGATTGAAAATGATGACATTTTATTTTTTGATTTCGGACCTGTTTTCGAAGATTGGGAAGCGGATGTTGGCAGAACGTATGTTATTGGAAATGATTCTTTAAAATTAAAATTGAAAATGGATATTGAATTAGCTTGGAAAGAATCGCGAGATTGGTTTTTTACTCACCATAAAATAACAGGCGCTGAATATTATAAATATAATGTTGAGTTAGCTGCTAAATATGGATGGACTTTTGGCGGAGATATTGCCGGACATTTAATTGGTAATTTTCCTCATGAAAAAATTGAAAGTGAAAGCCGTGATAATTACATTCACGAAGACAACCACAAGGATATGTTTGCCCATGGTGTTTTGGGTACAAAGCGTGAATGGATTTTAGAGATTCATTTTGTAGATTCGGAAAAACAAATTGGCGGGTTTTACGAACAGTTTTTGATATGATAATTTGAGAAAGTTTTTTGTATATAAACGGTAAAAAGAAATTGATTGAATTGTTTACTTTTACAGTATGGCGTTGTTGCTCAAAGAAAATATTAAAGTTGCTACTGATTCTATTAAAGGGAATAAGTTAAGAGCATTTTTAACCATGCTAATAATTTTTTTTGGAATTACTGCTTTGGTTGGTATTTCATCTGCTATTGATGCTATGAAAGGATCTATCAATAGTAACTTTACTAGTTTAGGAGCTAATTCATTTACAATCCGAAATAAATCCACATCTGTTCGAATTGGTAGAAGAGGAAAGCCTTCAAAAAAATACACCCCTATTAATTACAAAGAAGCCATGCGTTTTAAAAAGGAATTTATTTTTCCTGTTACAACCGCAGTTTCAACAATGGCATCTTTTAATTCGCTCTTAAAATTTGAATCAGAAAAAACGAATCCAAATATTCAAGTGTTTGGTGGTGACGAAAATTATTTAATGACTAGTGGCTATGAGTTAGAAAAAGGCAGAAACTTTTCTCCACAAGAAATATTAACCGGAACTCATATTGTAATTATTGGAAAAGATGTAGAGTTTGCTTTGTTTAAAGGTAAACAAAAAGCATTAGATAAGTTTGTAACCATTAATGGAGGTAAGTATAAAGTTATAGGAGTGCTTGCAAGCAAGGGAAATAGCATGGGTTTTGGAGGAGATAAGGTTTGTATTATTCCGTTAACTGCTGCACGGCAATATTTTAGCAAACCAGATATGAGTTTTACAATTAGCGTATTAGCTAAAAATTCGCAATGGTTAGATTTAGCAATTGGAGAATCAAATGGTTTGTTTAGGAAAATTAGGGGAGTTCATTTAGGTGAAGAAGATAATTTTGAAATTACGCGTGCCGATAATTTAGCAAGTATATTAATTGGCTTAACAAGTAAAGCATCTATGGGTGCTCTTATTATTGGAATTATTACTTTGATTGGAGCTTCTATAGGTTTAATGAATATCATGTTAGTGTCAGTAACAGAACGTACTAAAGAAATTGGAATTAGAAAAGCACTTGGCGCTACTGCCGAAACAATAAAAATGCAGTTTTTAATAGAGAGTATTGTAATTTGTATAGGTGGCGGATTTTTTGGTATTTTAATGGGAATTATTTGCGCCAATTTAATTTCATTTAATTTGAGTTCCGATTTTTTTATGCCATGGTTTTGGATTATTACAGGCTTCTTAGTTTGCTTAGCAGTTGGATTGATTAGTGGTTATTTACCTGCTAAACGCGCATCTCAATTAGATCCAATTGAATGCTTAAGGTTTGAGTAGTTACACTATTTCACAATTGCAACAGAAAAAATTATTTTCTGGTTAAACCATAGTAAAAACCAAACCCTAAGTTTATCATACTCATATTCCAATTATTTTTTACTTTGCTATATTCAAAATATTTATCAAAACCTGAATAGGTTGGGTCAAATTTTGAAAAATTATAATTGTATGAAATGTGCCCACCAATGGCAAAATTGGGATCTACAATAAAATAAATTCCGATTACTGGTTCTATAAATGCGCCGGCAAATTCTGTAGGATACTTTCCTTTTAATGAATCATTTTTGTAAATAACTCCATTGTATTGATTAAAATTATATCCAGTATTAATTGAAAATGTAGTAAAACCATTATCGCTAAAAAATTTATCGAAACCCAATTTTAAATAACCATTTTGTGATTGCATATTGGCATTTAAATTTTGATCTCTAAAAACTTTTTGCGATTTATAATACGTGTAAGAATAACCTAGACCTACAAAAAAATCCGAAGTTATTTTATAACTTATATTCATATCAGCTGACACAACACCTGAAAATGAATTACGAAATGCATTACTTGAAACCACTTTAGGAATACTTACATTTCCTCTTATAGAAAATTTCGGTAATTGTGGTGCTTTATCCTGAGAAAAAGAAACCAAGCAACTCATTACTATAAAATATGAAAGTATAAACTTCATTTGTTGTTAACTAGTTGCTTGGTAGTATAATGTATAAAAAGAGATTAAGCGAATTTAGCTTCAAAAGCTTTCATCACCTCTACTAAAACTTGAACACTGTCAATTGGTAAAGCGTTATACATTGATGCTCTATATCCACCAACATCTCTATGTCCACGAATACCATCGATATTAGCACTCTTCCATAATTTATCAAACTCAGATTCTAATTCTGGTTTGGTTAATAAAAAGCAAGCATTCATATTACTTCTATCTTCTTTGGCAGTAGTACCAACAAACTGCGAATTTCTGTCAATTTCGTTATATAATAAATCTGCTTTTTGCTGATTGATTTTTTCTATCCAAGTAATTCCACCATTTTGTTTTAACCAACGTAAAGTAAGCATCGTAACATATACTGGAAATACTGGAGGTGTATTATACATTGATTCTCCTTTAATATGTACTTGATAATCTAACATGGATAACATTTTACGGCCTGTTTTACCAAGTGCATCTTTTTTTACCATGATCATTGTGCTACCAGCGGGACCAATGTTTTTTTGAGCACCTGCATAAATTAAAGCAAAATCTTTTGCGTTTACTTTTCTACTAAAAATATCAGAACTCATATCACATACTAACGGAACTTCACATTTAGGGAAATGTTTCATTTGAGTTCCATAAATTGTATTGTTTGATGTGATATGAAAATAATCAGCATCTTTTGGTACTTCGTATCCTTTAGGAATGTAGCTAAAGTTTTTGTCCTCTGATGATGCAATAACTTTAGTGTTACCAATTATTTTAGATTCTTTAATGGCTTTACTCGCCCAAACGCCTGTATTTAAATAAGCAGCATAACCATTATCACTTAATAAATTATAAGGAACCATTGCAAATTGTGTGCTTGCACCACCACCTAAATATAAAACTTCATAATCATCACCAACTTCAAATAATTCTTTTATTAATGCGCGCGCTTCATCCATTACCGCAACGTAATTTTTACTGCGATGTGAAATTTCTAATAACGATAAATTCATATTATCGAAATTGATACAAGCTTCTGCTGATTGTTTTAAAACTTCTAAAGGTAAAATACCTGGACCAGCGCTGAAATTGTGAACTTTTGACATAGGATTATTGGTTTGTTTTTATAATCGTTAAAATTAGTAATTATTATTAGAGCATAAAATATTCCTGTCTATATAATTTGGAACATAAAAAAACTCAATCAATTTTGACTGAGTTTTTTTAATTTTATAACCAACCACCCATTGCGGTTTTTACAGTTTTTTTTCTCCCTTTGCAATCTTTTGGTGCTTTGCATGAAGTCATTAAAGTACCTATTAAAATACTTATTGTAACTATAATTAAGTATTTTTTGAATTTCATTTTTTATATTTTATGATGTAAAATACCAATATACTTACTATTAATTACATCTCAACTAATGTGCCAACTTTATCACCGTTTATTAGTCTTTGTAAATTACCGGCTTTATTCATATCAAAAACAATGATTGGTAAACTATTTTCTTTACATAAGGTAAAGGCTGTCATATCCATTACTTCAAGTCCTTTACTATAAACTTCTTCAAAACTAATTTTATCATATTTTGTAGCCGCAGGATCTTTTTCTGGATCGGCTGTATAAATACCATCAACACGAGTTCCTTTTAAAATGACTTGAGCCTCAACTTCAATAGCTCTAAGTGTTGCAGCTGTATCGGTTGTAAAATAAGGGTTTCCGGTACCTGCGCCAAAAATAACAACACGTCCTTTTTCTAAATGACGAACGGCTTTACGACGAATATAAGGTTCGCAAATTTGTTCCATTTTAATGGCGCTTTGTAAACGCGTTTGTACGCCTAAACCTTCTAAAGCTGCTTGAATAGCCATGGAATTAATTACAGTGGCTAACATGCCCATATAGTCGCCATGAACACGATCCATGCCACCTTCTTCAGCTTGAATACCTCTAAAAATATTTCCCCCACCAATAACAATAGCAACTTCACAACCCGAATCTGATGCCTCTTTTATTTCTTTAGCGTATTCCATTAAACGAACTTGGTCAATACCAAATCCTTTATTTCCCATTAAGGCTTCGCCTGATAATTTCAAAAGTATGCGTTTGTATTTCATAGTTGTAGTCGAATTTAAATATCTATAAGTGTTATGGTGATTGGTAATTAATTAGTTCTATCTCTTTTAAATCATAAGGAAAAAAAAGAACAAAAAAAATCCCGAATAAAAATTCGGGATTTAAATAAAATTAAGATAATGCGTAACGTTTAAACGCTGTTGCAGTTAATCCTTTATCTACACTTTGTAAATATTGGGCTACTGTCATTTTGTTATCTTTAATAAACTCTTGATTTAATAAAGTTGATTCTTTGTAAAATTTAGCAATTTTCCCTTGAGCAATTTTTTCAACCATATCCTCTGGTTTACCTTCTGCACGAATTACTTCACGAGCAATTTCTAATTCTCTTTCTAACATAGCAGGAGTTACACCTTCTTTATCTAATGCAACTGGAGCCATAGCTGCTGCTTGCATTGCTACGTTTCTTCCAACTTCATCAGCCACTTCTTTATTAAATCCAACAATTACAGAAACACGGTTTCCTGGGTGAATGTATGCAGATACTTTTTCAGCAGTAATAACTTCGTAATATCCAATTTCAATTTTCTCACCAATTTTACCAACTTGCTCCATAAATTTATCACCAACTGTAATGTCGTTGTTATATGGTAAAGTTAAAATCTCTTCTTTAGTTTTTGCATTTTTTGCTAATGCTATATCAGCAATAGAATTTGCGAATGCGATAAAATCTGCATTAATTGCTACGAAATCAGTTTCGCAGTTAATCCAAATTAAAATACCTGTTTTACCATCTGTTGATGTTTTTGCTAAAACTACACCTTCCTTAGAATCTCTGTCCCCGCGATTTGCTGCAACTTTAGCTCCTTTTTTACGAAGGTAATCTACTGCTTGTTCAAAATCACCATTATTTTCTTCTAATGCTTTTTTACAATCCATCATACCTGCTCCGGTTTGTTGACGTAATTTGTTTACTTCTTGTGCTGTAACTGCCATTTTTTTATTTTTTATGTATTAATTAAAATTTGTTTAAAAAAAACGGCCTTCCCTGATTAGGAACGGCCGTTAAAATTATAGTAGTGAAAAATTATTTTTTCGCTGTTGTTCTTTTACGAGCCGATGGTTTACGAGCACCTTCTTCATCATCAGATTTAGCACCTTTAATATTTAATCCTGCTGCTAATTCTTCTGCTTCATCTTTAGAGCTTCCGCCTTCTTTTTCTTCAGCTGCATTAGCTTCTTTATCCATTTTACGATCGCCTAAACCTTCGTTAATTGCTTTACACATTAAGTCTACGATGTAAGCAACAGAAGTTGAAGCATCATCGTTAGCTGGAATTGCGTAATCAACAAAATTAGGGTTAGAGTTAGTATCAACAATAGCAAAAGTTGGTATGTTTAAACGTTTTGCCTCTGCTACCGCGATATGTTCTTTAGAAATATCAACAATAAATAAAGCTGAAGGTAAACGAGTTAAATCTGCTACAGAACCTAAGTTTGTTTCTAATTTAGCACGCTCACGAGTAATTTGTAATTTTTCTTTTTTAGAAATATTATCAAATGTTCCGTCAGTTGCCATTTTGTCAATTTGCGACATCTTACGAACTGCTTTACGGATAGTTGCAAAGTTAGTTAACATACCACCTGGCCAACGCTCAGTTACATAAGGCATATTTACTGCCTTTACTTTTTCTGCAACAATATCTTTAGCTTGTTTTTTTGTAGCTACGAATAATATTTTTTTACCAGAACGAGCAATTTGCTTTAATGCTGCTGCTGCCTCATCAATTTTTGCTACCGTTTTGTTTAAATCAATAATATGAATACCATTTTTTTCGGCATAAATATAAGGAGCCATTGCTGGATTCCATTTTCTTTTCAAGTGACCAAAATGAGCACCAGATTCTAATAATTCGTTGAATGTATTTGTATTTGACATATCTGTATAATGTATTGTAAATATTAACGTTTGCTGAATTGAAAACGTGCACGAGCTTTTTTCTGACCGAATTTCTTACGTTCAACCATACGAGGGTCACGTGTAACTAAACCTTCTGCACGTAAATCTTTTTTCAATTCAGGATTTATTTCTACTAATGCTTTTGCAATTGCTAAACGCACTGCTTGAGCTTGACCAGTAGTACCACCACCATTTACATTTACTTTTACATCATACTCTCCAACAGCCTTGGCGTTGTTTAATGATTGTAAAACATAATATTGTAAAGTTGGAGTTTTAAAGTATTCTTTATAATCTCTCTTGTTGATAGTGATTACTCCTGTACCTTTAGATACATAAGCACGTGCTACCGAACATTTTCTGCGACCTGATGTGTTTATTACTTCCATTTGATTATGCAATAATTGTTGTTAAATCTACTTTCTTTGGTTGTTGTGCTGCATGATCATGTTCAGATCCAGCAAATACAAATAAATTTGTATTTAATGTTCTTCCTAAACGTCCTTTAGGTAACATACCATGCACTGCATGTTTAATTACTTCTTCAGGTTTTTTAGCTAACATTTCTTTTGGAGTAGCAAAACGTTGCCCACCTGGGTGACCAGTATAACGAACGTATTCTTTATCATCCATTTTAGCACCAGTAAAACGAACTTTTTCAGCGTTGATAACAACGATGTTTGCACCACAATCAGTATGAGGTGTAAAGTTAGTTTTATGTTTACCGCGTATTAAATACGCAAGTTTAGAGGCCAAACGACCTACAACTTCATTTTCTGCGTCAACCAATAACCATTCTTTTTCAGAATTAGCTTTGTTAACAAATTTTGTTTTATAGCTTAATGCGTCCACGTGTTAATTTTTAATGTTAATCTAATTTGGGCGGCAAATATATGCTTTTTTTTATGAGTCGCAAACTTATTTGACGGAATTTTAGAATTATTTTTTAATTTTGCGCTATTTACGCAAAAGTAATAAAATTAAATTCAGAGTTAAAATTACGTTTAATTTATGAAATAGTTTATGGAGCATTTTATTTTAATGTCTGATATCAAATATTTGGGTTCCAATAATCAAGATGGAGTTAAAAAGGAATTGCAAAATGTTATTGGAGTTATCAATAAAATTAATAAAAAACATTTTATAACTCCTTTAGATTTAGTTTTGCCAAATGAATTTCAAGGCATAACTAATAGTTTACAAGGTAGTTTAGAGATACTGTTTGATATTGAGGAATGCCTCATAGAAAACAATCTTGATTTTAAATTAAAACATGTGTTATATCATGACACAATAGAAACTGTGCAAAGTAAACACTCTGCTTATGAGCGTTTAGGTTTTGGCTTAATAGATGCGCGGGAAAGACTTCAGTTAATTAAAAAAACAGATAGTCGTTTTTTAATTGCTACCAGTAATGAAAAAACAAGTTTGTATTTAAATAACCTGTTTATGATTTACGAAGATTATGTTGATTCTTGGAAAAAAAGCGATTATGAATATGTGAAGGCTTTTTTAAATCACATGAATTATAAAGAAGTGGCCGAATTATTTTCTATAAATATTTCAAGCGGTTGGCGCAGAGAGAAAAGTTTAAAAATGAAACAATACTATACTATTAAGGAAATGATTTTGTCGGGTATTTAAGTGATTCCAAATGGACTAAATTATATATCTAT